>JAITPE010000217.1 GCA_031289575.1 Spirochaetia bacterium
AAATTCTAAAATTGGTACGGAAATAGCTAATACGGGGGTGATTATTTATGAAAAATAACATAATCGTTAAAAAAATAATAGGTTATGCCGAAAAGGTAATCGCTTATACAACCGAAATAAGCAACCGTGAAAATTTTGAAACAGACACAAAGACACTCGACGCCTGTGTGTTTAACCTTTCGCAAATAGGCGAGTTGGCAAGCAAAATCGACGAAAGCTATAAAATCGCTCACAGCGACATTCCGTGGCGACAAATAATAGCCGTAAGAAACAGAATCGTCCTCGATTATGAAGGCATTGACTTTGTGTTGATTTGGGATATCGTAAAAAACGATTTGCCGGAACTTGTTACAATGCTGAAAGGACTTTAATGAAAATAGCGGTCGGAATGAGCGGCGGAGTGGATTCCTCGGTGGCGGCGTTTCTCCTCAAACAGCTGGGGCATGATATCTGCGGCAGAACCATGCGCATTTGGCACGGTGAAAACTCCGTGCCGAACGCGCGCCGCCATGCCTGTTACAGCCCGGGCGAGGAAGAAGAAATAGAGAGGGCTTCCGATGCCTGCGCGCGGCTTGGAATCAGACATCATATATTCGACCTCTCTAAAGAATACGAGAATACCGTGCTTGGCTATTTCAAGAGCGAATACAAAAATGGAAGAACGCCCAACCCGTGCGTTGTTTGCAATCAACGCATAAAATTCGGCCTGCTTCCGGGTATGGCGCTCGCAAGCCTTGACGCCGAAGCCTTTGCTACCGGCCATTACGCCAAGCTTGGGCGCGGTGAAAAGAACAGAATCATCCTCATGAAGGCCAAAGACACGGCCAAGGATCAGTCCTATTTCTTATACAGGCTGGGGCAGGAACAGCTGCGCACGGCAATGTTCCCGCTCGGCGATATGCTGAAAGATGATGTAAAAAAAATCGCGCGCGAAGCAGGACTCCCATCGTGGAATGAACCCGAAAGCCAGGATTTTTATGACGGCAGTTACTCCGAGCTTTTGGGCTGCGCGGATACCCCGGGCGAAATTGTAGATACAGAAGGAAAAGTGCTCGGCTTCCACAAGGGCATATGGAACTATACCGTAGGGCAAAGGCGCGGACTCGGCATCGCGTCCGGCGCTCCGCTCTATGTCAAGGCAATAGACCCGGCCGGCAACCGCATAGTTGCCGCTTACAGGGAAGATACCCTCAGAGACTCATTCGTTGCGGCATCCTTCAACTGGGTCTCCGAGGATTCCCTTGACGGAATAAGCGCGCCGACTGTGAAGGTGCGCTCATCGCAAAAGAGCGTTCCATGCGAGGCTGTTATGATTGACAAAACAACTGTGCGGGTAAACCTTGCGTCAGCGCAGGGAGAGATCGCCGCCGGGCAGTCCGCTGTACTGTACAGCAATAATATACTTATAGGCGGAGGAACTATAGAGTATGAATCATAATGATGTTGAGCGTTACCGCAAGCAGATACTTTTGGAGAAGATCGGCGAAGACGGACAAAGGCGGCTCGGCGAATCCAAAGTGCTTGTGGCGGGATGCGGAGCGCTGGGTACCGTGATATGCAATAATCTTGTCCGCATGGGAGTGGGAACGCTTGTAATAGCGGACCGTGATTTCATAGAGAGGGATAATCTGCACCGCCAGATTCTCTTTGATGAGGATGATGTTGCCGCCAATCTTCCTAAGGCAATTGCCGCGGAGAACAAGCTGCGGAAGATCAACCCGTCTGTCAAAATCGAGGCCCTTGTGACCGATATAAACTCAAAAAACATAAAGGAGATGATGAGCGGGGTCAACTGCGTTATAGACGGGACCGATAACTTCGAAACCCGCTATCTCATAAACGACGCCTGCTACAGCCTTAACATTCCCTGGATATACGGAGGCGTTACCGGAACCAGCGGTATGTTCTACGCCTTTGTGCCGGGAAAAACCCCGTGCCTGCGCTGCCTAATGAACGAACCACCGGCTCCGGGTGAAACGGAAACATGCGATACCGTAGGCGTACTCCCCACGGCCGTATCGGTTGCCGCTTCAATGGAAACAACCGAGGCTGTAAAAATACTGACCGGCCGCGGGAGCGAACTCATAGGCAAGATGGTGCGCTTCAACGCGTGGGACGGGCTGTGGGTATCTTTCGGGCTCAAGAAAGATGATAACTGTCCATTGTGCGTCCAGGGAAGGTACGACTTTCTCGACTCAAGATTGATGAGCAAAACGGTGTCACTGTGCGGCAGAAACGCCATGCAAATAAATCCGGCAAAAAAAACAGAGTTGGATTTTGCCGCACTATCGGCAAGACTCGCTTCCTCAGGAAGCGTGGACTACAATGAGTATATGCTGAAGTTTTCGGCGGGCGATATTGAAATATCAGTCTTCAAAGACTCCAGAGCAATAATTAAGGGCGTGAACGATGAGGCCGCCGCAAAATCAGCCTTCTCGAAATACATAGGACTGTAATGCTATACGCGCGTAAAATAAAAGAAGACTTCCCGTGGTTTTCTTCCGAGACCGGAAAGAAGAATATCTACGCCGACAGCGCCGCGACTACGCACAAGCCGAAGAGCGTTCTTGATACAATGAACGCGCTTTACACAGAATACTACGCGGCCGTGAACCGGACATCGCACGAGAGCGGAGAAATTTTCAGCGAAATGTACTATGACGCGCACCGCAGGATGGCATCTTTCATTGGAGCGGAATCGGCCGATGAAATAATTTTTACAAGAAACTGCACCGACGCGATCAACCACGCAGCGAACGCGTTGCTCCGCACAACCGAACCCGCGATAGCCATAGGGAAAGGTGACCGCATTATATGCACAATAATGGAGCACCACTCCAACATGCTGCCCTGGCAGCAGCTCGCACAGCTTACCGGCGCGGAGATAGTCTATGCCGGGCTATATCCGGACAGAACCATAGATATTGATCACTTCAAATCGCTCATAAACGGGCGTACGCGAATCGCGGCATTCTCGCATGTTTCAAATGTTCTGGGCACGGTAAACCATGTTGCGCAGCTGTGCTCCATTTGCCGTGATGCCGGCGTGCTTACTCTTATAGACGGCACGCAGGCCGCTCCCCACATGCGTGTCAATGTTTCGGAGATAGGGTGCGATTTTTACGCGTTCTCCGGACACAAGATGCTTGCCCCAAGCGGAACAGGCGTTCTTTGGGGAAGAACCGCCCTTCTCGAAAAGCTCGCCCCATCATTTTACGGCGGCGGAATGATAAGCAGCGTGACAACACAAGGCGCGTCGTGGAACTCTCCGCCGTGGAAGTTCGAGCCAGGAACTCCTGATGCCTGCGGAGCAATAGCGCTGGCCGGCAGCGAAGCGAACGGCCGGCGCTTGTACGGGGCGGTGGACTACCTTGAGGCCGCAGGCATGGACGCGGTTCTTTCTCATGAGAAAAAACTTTCGGCCTATACCCGTAAATTGCTTGCCGAAATTGAAGGCGTGGAGTTTTTGTGCACAGAGGCTCATAGCGGAATAACCGCTTTCAGGATGGCAAAAAAAGGACGCGAAGAGAATTCACATATTGTGGGAACTCTTTTAAACGAGATGAATATTATAGCGCGCACGGGCGGCCATTGCGCCTACCCTTTGCACCAGTATTTGGATATTAACGACAGCGGAAGCATAAGGCTGAGCTACTATATATATAATGACAAGAGCGATGTTGAGGCAATCTGCTCCGCGCTCGGCAGCATAAATTTATTGTAACATCAAATCTGAAAGTAATTCAAATAAACAAGGAGAATAACCATGGCACGAAACAAAACAATATGTCCGTTTAATCAAAAGGCGTGTATTGACTGTGTTCTTTACCGGGGCCGCCATCAATGTAACGCTATTATTGGATATGAAAATAGCGCTGCTGTGTTAAGTGAAATACAAGCGATGCTGAACCCGTCCGCGTCATTCAAAGAAACGGACCCAAAAGTAAAAATTTTCTATGTGAATATTGAGGATCGCACTTCCAAAGAGGTTGAGCTTGCCGATTTGCAAAATATCGACTGGGAAAACAACTTCTTTGAACGGAAGATTGACGGCATTCACATTCACTCATGGAAAAGTTTGCTCGGAGTACTCAAGTATAAAGAGAACGAGGGCAAAAATTCTGTGGAATTTATAGAGGCGCCGGGCTTCATGCTGTACGGCGGCGGGCTGTAAGAGAATATTACTCTTTCAGCTTGCCTACCATTTGCAGGAGCACAGAATCCTTGTCTTTCATTTCACGGGAACCGCGCGTAATCTTGCACAGGCTGACCCCAAGCTGTTCGGAAATCTTGCGCTGGCTTACACCGGCGCTGAGCAGCTTAAAGATTTCCCAGCGGGAAGAGATGTCGGTAATCTCTTTCGGCGTAAGCAGGCAGCGCATAAATACTTCTACCAGTTCATTGTCCTCACCGGATACAAC
>JAITPE010000229.1 GCA_031289575.1 Spirochaetia bacterium
GCAAAGGAAGAAGGATTAGAGGAAGGAATAGAAATCGGAAAAGCCGAAGGTGAAATGCGGGTTCTTGAGCTTCTTCGGCAGGGTTATAGCTTAGATGAGATTGAAGCAAAACTGACGGAGCCGTTGTGATGGTGACCCACAACGAGCCGCAGCGGAGGACGGTAATTACTTCCACACATCCATGACCGCGGCGGCGCGCGAAAACAGGCTTATCATTTGCCCGTAAAAATACGGATCCGCCTGTGGTATATTCACGCGCACAATAGGAACGCCGGAGCGCCTTTGCTTCTGCATTGATTCCATGATGAGAAATGAGCCGAGCGCGGGAAGATCGTCCGGAGTTTTAAAGTCGCCGATGTCATGCCTGTCGAGCCTGCCCACATGCAAAAATGTTTCGAAGAAACTCTTGTTCGCGGCCGCGTAATCTATGAGCGCGTTCATGTTCATAGAAAGATCAAGCGCGTCGGCATGTATTATGCGGTCTCCGGAGGCCGTGCTCATAAACAGGTACTTGAGCCAGCCGGAGAATCCGGCAAGAGTATTGTCAATATAGGTGAACAGTTCCATGCCGTAACCCTTGCGGCGCAGCAGATGCCGCGCCGCGCTGTAATTCTTTATATTTGTGGATGACAGAGGTATGAACAGTTCCCTTGTAGCTCCGGCCCCGGCACAGCCGACCGGTACATATGACTCCATATCCAAAAGCGGCTCGAGCTCGGCGCCTTCGATTACCGCGTCTATATCAATACCGGTTGCCGCAAGAGGAAGAAGCGCCCCGGGCGAGAGAATGAGGGATTGCTTTGTAAATTCCGGAGCGGAAATTAAAATTTCCGCTCCGGCCTTCCCTGCCCCGGCGCAAAAAGTACTTTCCCTATTGTTGCTGAAGACATAAAATTTTTCCGGCGCCTTAATATCATTCAATGCTATGACAGACTCGTGCTGAAACATGCCGTCTTCGACGGCGCATACAGAAAATCGGCGGCCCTTGAGTTTTTCAACAAGCCTTTTGTGATACGCGGGGCTTGTGTTGCAGCCCAAGAAGAGTACCTCCGGGGAGCCGCCGCTGATGTCGAAAAAATCAACGCCAGAGCGCGCCGCGAGATAGGCCGGCCCGGATGCCGCGAAAACCAATATATCGCTTCCGGCGCGGATCTCCTGCGCGGCTTTTTTGACGGCGGCAAGCTCGGCATCGGTTGGCTTGAGCGTCTCTTTGACAGGCTCAAGCCAGCCGACATGATTGGAGAACCCCTTGTTCTCCTCGCCGGGATCGTAGATATCCCCGTTCATGACATTCTTGAAGGCCTGGAGAGCATCCAATGCCTCATCGGGAAATGTTTCGAGACACAGGGAGTCAATATCGGTATAAGCCAAATAGGATCTCCCAAGGTCAAGGGCGAGACAGCGTTTGCTTTCTAATGAAAGAGTTTTTTCCATATCATCCTCCTTAATGCCAGCTCATACGTGATGTTCTAAATAAGAAACCGGCAAGGCTGCCGTAAGAATACTCTTCGGCAGATAGTATTTCTATTCTCAGGACCGGAACTTTTTTTACGCTCCGCTTTCTGACAGCGTCATCCATAATTGATTTATTCATTGCGTCCATCTCACCGGCCGATTTTATGTCTTCGGAAACAGAAGATTTGCAATCGCCGAAATCGAGAAATGTCTCAAAAAAATTCTTTTCTCCGGCATAGAGAGCCGCTTCTTCGCCGGACAAAAATATGCTGTCCGCGTAAAGCGAGGGGGAATTTTCCAAAAAAAGTTCCTTCACCCAGGCTGCTATTCCATTCAACCGCGGGTCGAGCCAGCGGAAAATCTCAATGGCTTTTCCGCGCTGCGCCATCAGGTGGCGTATCAAACTGTAATATTTTATTCTTGTGTATGATGAAGGAATAATATACTCCTTGCCGACTCCTCCGTCGCCGCAAGCCTGCGGAATAAAGAAAGATGAGTCGGGCAGAGGTTCAAGCTCGGCACCGGCAGCGATCTCCTTTATGTCGATGCCGCAGGCCGCCAGGATAAAAAGCGCAGGCGGAGACAAAATTGAGGCGGCGCCCTTAAACGCGCTCCCCATGAAAAACGCGCCGGCGCTGTCCGGAGCGAAGCTGTACAGGCGCTGCTCACCGGCATATTTTTTGCGCAGCAGCGCCTTGACCTCATCCAGAATAAAGCGCTCCTTGGGCGAAAGCTCTCCGTTGTCTATGAGTACCGCGGAGAAATCGGCGCCTTCAAGTTTTTTCATGTTTCGTTCATGGCTGCGCGTGTCCGGAGTCATGAAAATTATTTCGCGGCCGGCGGTGCGCGGCGCGAAATAATCGACGCCTGCCCTTATGGAAAGCAGCGCCGGCGCTGAACCTATTACGGCTATGCCGCCCGAAAGTTTGGCCGCGGCTGCGGTTAAATCAGACAAATGCTCAGCCGATACAGAGGGAATCTCCCTCACAGGCTCGATCCATGGAACATCATTTGTAAACTCCATGTTTGTGATGATATTATCTTCCCTCGGCGCGAGCGGATTCCACTTAGCTTCACCGGGAAAATTTTTTAGAAAAACATCATCAATGTCAGATGAATCTATATATGCGCGTCCAAAATCAAAAAATAATGCTTGCATTTTTGCCTCCATTTTGAATAAGTTAAAGTGAATATTTTTAATTTACAACAAAGCATATAAAAAATCAATTATTTTTTGGACAGCAAATTATTTTTAGGGGGTCAGGGACTCACAACACAAAACCGCCTAGCAGACAGCACCTACTATTTTGAACTGCAAACCAAGCGGAAGCCAAGATTGTTGAGACGATCGCCGGGCAAATTGTAATCGCGGTCAGCTACGCGGCAGAAATGCGAATTGTAGTTCCAGCCGCCGCCCCGATTCACACGGCGTGAACCGGAAGAAGCGCCGACAGGGTCGTGTTGGGCAGGTGCGGGATATGCGCCGTTTTTTTCAGCCTGCAATAAAAATCAGTCTCCCGACAGAATGTCGCATTAATCATTTGAATTATATTAAAATCACAGTTCAGACGGACAACGGCCGTAAGGACCACCCCCTACAGTATTTTTGCTTGAACAGGGCTATAATCCGCCAAAAATAAATTTTTTTTCAAAAATACCTCAAAAATCAAAAAAACTTTTAATCAAATTGCGTTTCGATA
>JAITPE010000231.1 GCA_031289575.1 Spirochaetia bacterium
TTCACGACGTACCAAGCCGCGTACACCGCGTATCTAGCCCCCAACCATGGCAAACTAGATACGCGTAACAAAAACGACGCGCGGGCTGCACTCAAAAGCGCCTTGCGGGAGTTTGTCAAGGCGTATCTGCTGTACAATCCGGCTTTGAGCAATGCGGATCGCGAGCTTATCGGGCTGCATGTTCACAGCACCAAGCCGACCCCAACACCGGCACCGTCCACGTTTCCTGAATATGACATTGACACATCCATACTGAACCGGTTGTCGGTGCATATATGGAATGTGCGGAACAAACGAAAGGGCAAGCCGGACGGTGTTCACGGTGCAGAGATAGCCTGGGAGGTGCGGACAACGCCGCCTTCAAAGGCTGAGGATTTGGCAAATTCCGCCTTTACCACGCGGACACCGTATACGCTTGAGTTTACCGGTGATCAGCGTGGTCAGGTGGTGTATTTCTGCCTGCGGTGGGAGAACAACAAGGGTCAGAAGGGACCGTGGGGAGAGATTGTTTCCGCGGTGATCCCTTAGGGATTGAGGCTGGCGCGATGCTTGGAAAGAGACCTCACACAGAGGCACGAAGATACAGAGGGGGAAGAAGAAGTGGAATTCTACTCTCCTTTTCCCGGTGTGAGGTACTTGGAAAGAGACCTCGAAGGCACTGAGGTCGTTTCGGCAGGCTCAACGACCGGAACGGTAGCCGGGCACTGAGCGTAGTCGAAGTGTCCGCTTGCCGGCGCTTGAATTTGTCGAAGACCACCGAAGCGGGAAAAGAAAGATGCAAAGGGCTTTTTTAAAAAACCCCTTGCAACCCCCTAAGGAAAAAAGAAGCGCCGCGTCGCCTTCATGAGTTGGACAACTAAACCTGTCGAAGGCACCGCGGGCGCTTCGACTACGCTCAGCGACCGCGTAGGTAGTCGGACACTGAGCCTGTCGAAGTGTCCGACTGTCGGTGCCTGAGCCTGTCGAAAGCACCGAGGTCGTTTCGGCAGGCTCAACGACCGGAACGGACACTGAGCCTGTCGAAGTGCCCGGGTACACGATGTGGATGGGGCGGGAGTTTTCCTGCCACCCATTAATAAGGGAAATCAGCCCATAGGAGCGGATTGTATAAAGAGGAACAAATAATCCTGAGGAGTTTAATGTGTGTAAAAATAAATGGGTGTTTATTGTAATGTTTCTGACATTGTATGGATGCGGCAGTGATGAGCAAGATTTTGAAACAGATTACCAGCCGTCCGAAGCGTCAGGTTTGCCAGCACTGCATATTGCTACGGATGGCAGAGAAATCAATTCAAGAGACATTTGGCTGGAAGATGCGGTTTACAATCTCTACGACGGAAGCGGCGCGTTACTTGCAAGCGGGAATACCGACATAAAAGGCAGGGGAAACAGTACATGGGGTATGCCTAAAAAACCGTACTCGTTAAAATTACAGACGAAGACATCCCTCCTCGGTATGAACGAGCATAAAAGATGGGCGCTTTTGGCGAATTATTCAGACAAGACATTGCTGCGAACAGAAGTAGCGAACAAACTCGGTAGTATATTTGATAATTTAGCGTGGACACCGAGTTCAGCACAGGTAGATTTATATTTGAATGATCAATACCGAGGGGTTTATCAATTAGTCGAGCAGATAAAAATAGATGAAAACCGTGTAAATATTGAAAAGATAAAAAAATCAAATGCAGGCGGCGGATATATTCTGGAAGCAGATTTTCGGAAAGGAGAAATTTTCAATTTTACAACAACGAAGGGAATTGTTTTCTGTTGTTCTGATCCGGACGAAGATCTTGAAGTCATAATAACCGGCGATACGAGAACTATTTTTCAAAAGATAGTAAGCGACGTTCAGCATGCAGAAGATGTTTTGTATTCAAATACTTTTACAGACCCGGATGTCGGCTATAGAAAATATTTAGATGTAGATTCATTTGTTGACTGGTATTTCGTTAATGAAATAACAAAAAATGTAGATTCGTGTTTTGGCGCAAGCGTATATATGTATTACGACCCAGTAAAGGGGAAGTATTGCATGGGGCCTATTTGGGATTTTGACATTTCCAGCGGCAATTGTGATTATGCGGACAGCGGGAAGAGTCAAGGTTTTTGGGTAAAGAATTCTGTATGGATTTCACGTCTTTTTAGCGATCCTTATTTTGTTCAAAAAGTTAAAACGCGCTGGAATGAAAAAAAGACTGAAGTGAATGGGATTTTTCAGTTCATAGACGAACGCGTCGTAATCATAAATAAAGCACAATCTCAGAATTTCCAAAAATGGGCAATTTTAGATAAATATGTATGGCCAAACGCAATGGTAGCAGGAAGTTATACCGGTGAAATCGGTTATATGAAATCATGGTTAGACACACGAATCAACTGGCTGGATAGAGCGATAAATGAATTGTAATACTAAAAATCCCGCCGCAAAGAGGTTGCGGAGGGCGGGATTGATGCATCTTGGTTACGAGCTTTTGGGTTACGAATGTTTGTATATGAAACGATAAGCGACATGAAGTCTGAACTGGTTCGGGGACGGCGGCATTCGTGCCGCCGCTTCACAGATTATTCTGTAACCTTAAACATCTTTGTACAAACAGAACATTTATAATTACCTATAAAGTTAAAATCAGGATTATTATCAACCAATCTGCTTTTTAGATGTTTGCCATCATAACAGCCAGGGCAAAATGGACCATCTCCAGCAGTATCATAATAAGCGCCCCTTTTGAATTGTAATTTTTCCATTTTATTATTCCTCAGTTCATCAATCTCAACCTTTAGTTTTTGATTTTCAGTTGATAATTCAGCAATGCTGTTTTTTGCATTTGCTAACTCAATATTCAAATCAGCAATTAGCATTTTTACATCCGCATCTTTTATTTTCTCATTGAGAACACCGAGCTTTCTTACGGTTTCGATTGCGCTGTTAATACTTGCTATAATTTCTATCATATTTGTACTCTCCTAAAAATATTCCAAATAATCATTTTTGTTTAGGATTTCATCCGTAACACCTTTTTTGATAATATTCAGAATAAACTCTTCTTCTGTAAGATATTCTTCGACAGTAGCGCCACCTAGCATTAAATTTATACCTTCAATATCGGTGCTGACAATAGCATCAAATTTTAATTTCCAAATATCCTCGTTAGCGTCCCAAACCATTTTGAACGTGCAAAAATCAACGGGCATTGCTTTTGTACTTTGTCTCAATCCGCTAGTATCACAGACAGATTGAATATATTTCAAGCCAATATCCTGCATAACAAAGACTATTTTTCTCCCCCAATGATTTACAAATTTTCCTTTTTTGTACGCTTGTTGCATCATTTGCTTTGAAAAATTATTTGCCCAATTGATGCCATAATTATCAGAATCACGTTGAAATTTCCCTGTTTCGCGTATATCAATGATTGCGGAATACGGACTTCCCGTTGTATCTCCACCTTGAAGTTCCAAACAAA
>JAITPE010000233.1 GCA_031289575.1 Spirochaetia bacterium
AATTTGTATTCGTTAAAGGCTTCCTTGATTTTTTTTACCAAATCCGGATGCAGGTCGTACACATATCCGAAGGAGGACGTGGGAAAGCTGCTGCTTAGCCAGATGATGCGGAAGTCTTCTTCCTTGACCTTGCCGGCGGCGGCCATGCGATCGAAAACGCTGCTTCTCGCCGCGACGCAGGCGAAATCATATTCGCCGGAAAGTACGCCAAGAACGGAATTTTCGTGACTGCCGGAGAATAGTATCTTGTAATCCTCTCCCGGTTTGACGCCTTCCTGCGGCAGTAAGGCAAGAGGCGCCAAATGCCCTGAATTGGAATTAGCGTTGGCGTGGGCGACTTTTTTGCCTTTCATTTCCGATAGTTTTGTATAGGGGCTGTCGGAGCGGACGAGTACCGCCAGGCTATAGCCCTGGAAGTTTTTCTCAAAACCCTTCACCGAGCAGGGGATATAACCTGATAGATTCACGGCATAGCAGGTGGCGCCGGCGGAAAAACTGCCGATATCTAATTTCTTGTCCCGCATTTGCACGATTCCGCTGGAGTTGGACTCCATAATGACCTGTTCGACCTTTTTCCCGGTCTTCTCGGACAGGAACCTCACAAAACCGCCAAAGATGTCCGCGTAAGCGCCGGCTTCCTCAAGAGGCGCATAGGCGAATGTAAGCGTATCAGGATTCCGCAACTGTTTGGCATCCGCGGGCGGATCGGCGGTCAAGTCGCCGTCGTTGTCGGTGTACCCGGCGGCAAGGTCGCCCTTATCTTTGGTTTTTGGCGCGCAGCCCGAAAGACCAAGAAAAAACACAATCATTACAACAAAAAGAAACCCTCTTTTTATACAGATCACCTCGCGTTTGTGATTGGAAAAACTCTTGGACATAGCGGCTCCTCGGCAACAGATAAATTATTTTTATGTTTATGTATAGCATATAGTTTACACGTCTGTGTTTGTCAAGCATATTGTTTTCTTAAAACAAGCGTGCCGAAACTCTCTTTGAATCCGTAGTCTAAGAAAAACTCACTGAAAGGGCTTGCCGCGGCCTTTCCGCCGTTTATCTTTTGAATGCAGATATCACCGGTGAGCGCGTCAAAAACATCAAAACAGGCGGGCATTGCGTCTTCTAAAGGTTGCGGCATACTGGGCTGATGTATGATGATTTCGGCTCCGCCGCGCCGCAGCTCCATTTTAAGGGAATCACCGCGAAAAACAAGAAAGTTCGAAGCTATGCGCGGCGGAAAATTCTTGCGGAGTTCCGGCAGAGGAATTCCGCAAAGGGATGCCGGGTCGGCCGCGCTCATCCAAAATACTTTTTCGAATCCAGACAGACCGGAGCTGAGCGCGCGAAAGGATTCGCCGCTCATGAACTGCGGGCCCGGAATGCCCTCAAAAAAATATCCGGTAACAAGCTCGCCCGATAGTTCCATCAGGCGCAGGCTCCGGAATACATTCTTCCAGGCGGCCGCCGGGAACTCCTTCCAAAGGAGTTCCCGAAAAACTATTCCGTAACGCCGAATGAGCTGCCGTACAAGCTCGCGTGTGAGTTCCTCACGCGCGAGCAAATCAATCTCTCCCTCAACAAAGAGCGGCCGCCACATGGTTCTGAATGCCGGAGAGGCTGCCCGGCCTCTGCCGCGTTCGATTAAATCGAACGCGGCAGCGTTGCGGACGACATCGAATGAGTCCGCGGTCACAAGTCCCTTGCGGAGCAGGTTCCACAGAGCCTTTTGAATCTCGGCCGCCTTGAGTCCGGTATGCCTCTGCAGGTCATAGACGGTAAAGGCGCCGTACCTTGACGGAAACATATCAATATCAGCATCGTGCTGAGCCGTTGAAATAAACATCGCGCGTTCCTCCGGAAACGAAAAGGCGATTCTGTTTTTTCCGCAGCCGAACCACTCAACTCCGCTTGCGCGCATAAAATCATCCAGCATATTCCCGTAGTAAGAATTAATTCTCGCGGGAAGTATAAATTTCTCCCAGCTTTCGGCTGATGACGGATAGCCCAGCAGCTGTCCCATTATATCGCCAAGTTCCTTTTCAGCGGCGCGCGAGCCCACACTCTGGTACTGCGCTATGAACAGCTGCAGGCAGCTTGCGGGGAGCGCCCGGAAAACCGGCTTCGAAGAACGGCGGTACATGCGCAGCAGCCTTTCAAGATTTTTGCTGTCGCAAATCTCCTCACCGCGGCCGCGCACAATATGCCCCATTACAAGGGTCTCGTCCGAGAACAGTTCGCCGAGCGCGGAGAACAGGGCTTCGCGCTCAAAGCTCCGTGTTTTTTGCACGTCCTGTGCACGCTCCGCACTGCGACATCCTGTCGGGAGGGCAAATACGCCGCACACAAACTCAACGCTCACAGGCCCGTAGTACGAAATCCACTGGGCAATGAAATCAGAGGCGGTGTAGTTATCAAGCCCGCGCCGTATGCGCGCGGGCTTTCCTCCGTCCGAAAGCAGCTCGGCCGGTACATGATCAAGGCCCAGGGCTGTGGCAATGAGCGGCAGTGTTTGCACGGCGGCTACGGATACATCTTCCGCGCCGGGAATCTTTACAAGGCATAGCTTATGCTCAATTGCCCCCAATTGAGCGGCGCACAACTCTGTGAGTTTTTGCCACTCGGAGCGCGGAATCAGCAGCCGTTCCTTGACCCAGTCGAAGAGCCCGGTTGATGTTTCCGGGGCGAAGCCTGCATGGGTTCTTTGCAGTTTTGCCTCAAGCTCAAGAGCGAGGGACTCGGGCACGAGGGGCCGCAGCGCCGAGTTAAGGGCCGCCTCGCGTATTAGACCGCCTTTCAGTTCCGAAGCGCCTTTGCCTTCGGCCTCGTCGCTTGCGTACATCTCCTTGTTTGTCATCTGCCATACTATGCCCTGCGCAAAGGGAGATGGGCGCTCGGTAACGGCGGACGAAATCAGTATCAAGCCGTCCTCTATTTCGCAGAGTCTTTTTTCCAGGACGCCGAGCTCGAACTCATCGTTTATGCAGCTTCGCCAGGTTTCGAGAAGTACCGGAAAATCGGCATAGCCCTTTACCGTTTCAAGGAGTTCCTTTGAACGAAGGCGGGTCAGCCAAAGCGGCACGCGTTTATTGAAAGAGCTCTTGGGCAAAAGAAGAGAGCGGCCGGCGTTCTCCCTAAAATGAGCGCCGAATATTCCGCTGTTCTCTAATTTTTTTCGTAGCAGCTTTTCAAGACGCTGCGGGTTTACGAGTTCGAACAGGCGCTTTACATCAAACTCCGATGGAATGTTAAGGAGCAGGCACTCGTTGTTGTATATGATTTCAAGATTTTCATTAAAGCGCTCCTCCCATGCCTGAGAAAGAGCGAGCGAAAAGGGCGAGTTGAGCCGGCCGCCCCAGAATGTGTGAATGACAGCTTGAAGGCTCGTACCGCCGTTTATTTTTTCAATGAGTATATG
>JAITPE010000123.1 GCA_031289575.1 Spirochaetia bacterium
CTTCACCTCCCACAACCCGGCCTTGAGGTAGGGACTTCCCGGCGTCAAAAAATCCCACGACTCATTGCCGTAAAAAACAAGTTTCCATCCGCACGGATGGAAACTCATGTATTCCTCCCTGCTTATGCCTAAAGTATTTACCGCGGAAAAAACATAACCGCGCGGCGCGAGGCTGCCGAGCAGCTCGTGCGCCGCGCGGTAGTTCTTGCGCACGGAGAAACTCCTCTTCTTGTTCCTTGAAAAAGTAGGAGGATCTATCACAATCAATTGAAACTCATCGCCCTTTTTCTTGAGCCGCCGCGCGTACTCAAGGGCGTCGGCCTGTATAAAGTCGCGCTTGTCAACAGCAAGGCTGTTGAGCGCGTAGTTCTCTTCGGCGCGCTCAAGCGCGCTGCGCGAAAGATCCACATTCACCGCGTGCGCCGTCCCGTTGACAAGCGCGTGAACAGAGAAAATTCCGGTGTAGCAAAATAAATTGAGCATCTTTTCCGGCGGCGCGCTTTTATAAAAAACAGCAAGCTCATTCCGTATTTCCCGCATGTCGAGAAAAATTCCTTGGTTCCGCCCCTCGGTGAGACCGGGGGCAAGCCGCATTCCGTTTTGGCGCACGGTAAAATCCGCGGCCGGCCGCACGCCGCCGATCAAAAAACTTTCGCGCGGCGCGGGCGTCTTCTCCCTGCTTCTCAAAAAAATTCCCTTAACTTCAACCGGCATGTTTGGCAGCGCGGTCACAAGCGCGTTATGGTAAGTTTTATTAAGACCGATATTTTCCTCACTCTTTTCAAGCAGCCTGCCGTCATAAGATTGAACAAGCAGGAACTGCCCGAACCGGTCAATGGCAAGCCCCGGAAGCCCGTCGGCTTTGCCGTTTACAATACGGAAACAATCCGTATCCTCAAGTTTAAACAATCCGGCGCGCCGCTCAAAGGCTTTTTTTAAAAGATACTCAAGGTTCATGCGATTTAAGGATGGATGCGGTAATTGCGGCGCGCTCTTCGACAGCCTTAAAGTCTTTTGCCGCAATGAGTCCGCGCTCGGCAATCCATGACATGCCGCACGCTATGACTCTTGCGGCCTTCAGGTATTCGCCAAGATTTGACGCGTCTATGCCGCCTGTAGGCATGAGGTGAAATTCCCGCGACGCAAAGGGAGCGCTTATAGCGTTGATATAAGCGCTCCCGCCGAGAAGGGCCGCCGGAAATATCTTTATTATTTTGCAAAACTTCAAGGCGGCCATGATCTCTGTGGGCGTAGCTGCCCCCGGAATGAAAGGCATACCGAGGCCCTCCGCGGCCGAGATTATGCCGCTGTCAAAACCGGCGGAAACGGCGAAGGACGCTCCGGCGTTCTTCGCCGCTTGCAGGGAGCGGATATCGGCAACGCTTCCGGCCCCTACTGTGAGTTCCGGGAAGTTCTTTGCCGCTGCTTCTATACAGTCAAGGGCCGCCTCTGTGCGCAGGGTTATTTCGAGAAAGGGGAGCCCGCGGCGCGCAAGTACCTCGGAGAGATTCAGCGCGTCGGCGGGATCGTCCAAAACCGCGACGGTCACAAGCTTGTGTTTTTTCAGCTCTGCTGCAATATCAGACATTTAAAGAGCCGTATTATGAGCTATACTATTTTGGGGTAAGCAAGCTCGATTCTGTTGCCGTCGGGGTCGGTGAATACCAACAGTTGGCCGCTCCGGATATTTTCGGGACCGTAAACTATTGGTATCTGGAGCTCCTCAAGCTCCTCAGCGGCATCATCAAAATCTCCCTCATCAACAAAAAAAGAAACAACGCACCCGGAATCGTGCGCCGAAAAACTTTTATTTTCGGTAAGGGCGAGAACCATTTCTCCTATTTTGAGGTAAGCGGTACCGGCGTTGCTGAGTTTCTCAATGAGGTCAAAATCAAACAGGTCTTTGTAAAAAGCTATTGATTTTTCAAGATCAGAAACGGTCAAGCCGACGGTATTTATGCTTTCGATTATAATCATATTTCCTCTTGGATGTCATATTTTTTTTCATCTATTTTTAATCAACGAGAAATAAGCCTTCTTAAAAACATTAAAATTGTCAATCATTAATTCAGAGAAGCAAATTATTTTTAAGGTTTTTTCTCTCGCCTCTTTTAAGGCATCTTCCTGCGGGCGCTTTGCTATATTTTGCGGCAAAATATTTTCTGCTTGACATTTTTTGCGTTTTTATAGTTATAAAATTGTGGAGCTTTTCTATATTCTGTAGAAATATCCGCGGAGCAAGTACATAAAAGGGCAATAATATGATAATTACAGAGAGAGAAGAGTGGCGGAATCTTGCAGCCCATTATGAAAAAATAAAGCATGCGCACCTGCGAGATCTGTTCTCGGAAGACAAAAACAGGACCGAGTCGCTGTCGCTTTTTGACGAAGGTATTCTGTTTGATTATTCCAAGAACAGAATCACGGGCGAAACAATGAAACTGCTTTTGCGCGCGGCCGAGGCCTCGGGCCTTGCCGAAAAAATTGAGGACATGTTCAGCGGGAAGCCCATAAATCAGACCGAAAACAGGGCGGTGCTTCATACCGCGCTGCGCAATCTTTCAAATGAACCCGTTTTTGTTGACGGGCGCGATGTCATGCCCGATGTGCGCGCCGTGCTTGCCAAAATGAAGGATTTCTCCGAGCGGGTGCGCAGCGGGCAATGGCGGGGATTCTCGGGCAAGCCCATAAAGAATATTGTAAATATAGGCATAGGCGGCTCGGACCTGGGGCCCGCAATGGCTGCCGAGGCATTGAGCTTTTACGCCGACCGGAAGCTGAACTTCTTTTTTGTCTCCAATATTGATGACGCGCATATCGCCGAAACAATCAGAATGTGCGCTCCCGATGAAACGCTGTTCATCATCGCTTCCAAAACATTCACCACTCAGGAAACAATGACAAACGCCGAAAGCGCAAAGAGCTGGATTCTTGAAGCCGCGGGCGGAAACCGCTGCGCGACAGCGTCTCATTTTGTAGCTCTCTCAACGAATACCGAAGCTGTCTCCGCCTTTGGAATAGATACTGCGAACATGTTTGAATTTTGGGACTGGGTAGGCGGAAGGTATTCCCTCACTTCGGCAATAGGACTTCCGGTTATGACGGCCATTGGGTACGATAACTTCATGGCCCTGCTGTCCGGTTTCCACTCCATGGACAATCACTTCAGAAGAACATCCTTTGATAAGAACATTCCCTTGCTCATGGGACTTCTGGGAGTATGGTACAATAATTTTTTCGGATGCGAAACTCACGCGGTTCTGCCCTATTCGCAGTACCTCCGCCGCTTTACGGCATATTTGCAGCAGGCCGACATGGAGTCGAACGGTAAGAGTGCTGACCGGAACGGACAGCCGATTGCCTACCAGACCGGGAGCGTTGTCTGGGGCGAGGCCGGCACAAACGGACAGCATTCTTTTTACCAGTTGATTCATCAGGGCACAAAGCTCATTCCGGCCGATTTCATAGGATTTGTTAATTCTCTCAACGCGATAGGTGATCATCAGCACAAGTTGATGGCAAATTTCTTTGCCCAGACCCAGGCGCTTGCCTTCGGCAGAACCGGGCAGGAGGTGACGGCGCTTGGAACTGCGCCCGCGCTTGTTCCGCATAAGGTGTTTGCGGGAAATCATCCGACAAATACAATACTCATGGATAAACTGACGCCCGAAAATTTAGGCCGCCTTATAGCAATGTATGAGCACAAGATTTTTACTCAGGGAGTAATATGGAATGTGAACTCATTTGACCAGTGGGGCGTTGAACTTGGGAAGGAGCTGGCTAAAAAAATACTCTCTGATTTTACAGGCGCCGGGGCCGATTCGGCTCACGATGCGAGCACAAAAAAACTTGTAAACTTTTATCGTGATAACCGGCAAAAATAAAATGCTGAAAAAGAAGGTACTGAAAAATAAAATGCTGATTGATAAAACGCCGGAGGTAAATTCGTTTGAGAAAAAGCTGAAGCATTTTGATATTCTTCATTCCGAGGCCAGCGTTGTGCGTGAGCAGGATAAATTTCTTGTGCGCAGCCTGTTCGAAAATTTTTCGCAGAAAGAGCTTACGGTCGGAATCGGATTTCAGAGGGCGTACGGCTCGGTGTTGTCGGGTGATTATTTTGATTTGATAAACCTTCCGGACGGCCGGCTCATGTTTGTATTTACCGATGTAAGCGGCCACGGACTGCCGGCATACACCACGCTCATAAGGCTGCGCTCGGCAATTACTCTGGCGGTGAAAGAAGCGAAGCGCGTTTATGAACTCCGCCGCACTATTGATACGGCCGCGCTTGTAAACGATATAAGCGCGAAGTTTACCGATATTATGGACGAATCGAACTCCGATGATTTCGCCTGTATGATATTTACTTTTATATCGAACTCCGATGACGGACGCTACCTGCTCAAAATATATAACCGCGGCATGCTCTTTCCGATAGTGCTCAAGCGTCCGCGAAGCGATATTCAGCTTGTAAATCTCAACTATCCGGAGCGCGGCTGGGAGCCGAAACGCGGTTTTTATCTCGGAAAGAATATACACAAGCTGCTTGGAGAACGCTATTTTGATGTGCCCGAGCTCACTTACTTCATAGACCGGGGAGATTCGATTTTTTTCTACAGTGACGGTATAAGCGAGGCTTATAACGCTAAAGGCTCTGAAGAATTCGGTGACAGGCGCATTGAGGACGTTTTAAGGGATTATGCCGGATTATTTCCTCATGTAATAGTTGACGAATTGTTCAGAAATGTGTATTCTTTCATAGGCAGCCCTGAAGGGCAAAAGGACGATATGACCGCGGTACTAATCGGGTTCCCGTCCGATATAAAATAAAATCTTGACAGTAAAACAAGTTTTTAAAAAAAATTAAAATGCTGCCGGGTATGCAGCAAGAGGAGAAGACATGAACGATGTACTAAAAAAAATTGAAGAGCTGACCATAGCACATGATAAAATATCACCGTCTTTGGTAAAAGAAAAGGATATAAAATTAGGCCTGCGCAATGCGGACGGAACGGGTGTTGTTGTAGGAATAACCACAAAGGGCAGGGTGCTCGGCTATGAGAAGAACGCCAACGGCGAAAAAGTTTCCATAGAAGGAAAACTTTATTACTGTGGTTACGATATAGAAAACATTGTAAAAGAGATAACCATGCGCAATACATTCGGCTACGATGAGGTCGCCTATATGCTTTTAACCGGCGAGCTGCCGGCCGAATCCGATCTTAGAAATTTTTCCGATGATTTGGTCAAAAGACGCTCCCTGTCAAAACAGGAACGCAGCGTTATCATGGAAGAGGTGCAGAACGACAACCAGATGTATGCCCTGCACAGCGTCATCTCACATCTTGGACGCTGCGACAGCAACCCTGATTCAACAGACATAAAGGATGTCAGCAGGCAATGTATTAACCTTATAGCAAAGTTCCCCACCATAGTAGCCTATAATTACAATGTAAACCGTTTCCGCCACGGCGAGGACCTCATGATGATTCGTCCCAGAAATGATCTCAGCACAGCCGAAAATTTTCTCTACATGCTTAAGGGCGAGGTTCCCGACAAGAACGAGGCGCAGCTGTTTGATATAGCTCTTGTTCTTCACGCGGAACACGGCGGCGGAAATAACTCAACCTTTACTGTACGCACTGTTTCGTCAAGCGGAGCCAACACATACATGGCCATAGCGGCGGGCATTGCGTCTTTGAGCGGGCCCCTTCACGGCGGAGCAAATGAATCTGTAATGAAGATGATGAAAGACCTGAAGAAAAATGTCAAGGACTGGAGTGAGGAGAGCGCCATAGAAAAATATCTCATTGATGTTTTTGAGGGCCGCGCCTTTGATCATTCAAAAAAGATCTACGGGCTTGGACACGCTGTGTATACCCTCTCTGACCCAAGGGCCATAATACTCAAGGAAAGAGCCAGAGAATTTTCGAAGCGTAAGAACGCCTTTGATGAGTTTACCCTTTACGAGAACGTGGAAAAAATAGGAACAAGAATACTCTCGGAGCGCAAGGGCGTTCCCATAAGGGCAAATGTCGATTTTTACTCGGGCTTTATATATAAGATGATGGGCATTCCGCAGGCATTGTTTACGCCGATTTTCGCTATGGCGCGCGTTGCCGGCTGGTCCGCTCACAGGCTTGAGCAGATTGTTCAGGGTAAAATAATGCGTCCGGCATATGTGGCGGCCGATACAAAAGAGAGGGCCTACACCAAACTTGTGGAACGTAAAAATTAGCCGTAGTATGCAAAATGAAATCAAATACTCGCTTATAATAAACAAGGGCAAAGAAGAAGGATTCGAGCACTACGTGCTCGACAAGGCTTCGTTTATCGCTAAAACCGCCAAGCTGATCAAGCGCCCCAGAAAGGTATTTCTGGGGCTGGGCGATTTTCTTGAGGTTGGCGATTATAAAAAGCTTCTTGATTCCATATTTTTTGATGATGACGGCTACAAGTTTGAAAACATTCTTGATAAGAATAACCGCAGGCTGTCCAAGGAAGGGAACATCCCGTTTTCCTTTTTTAAAATGGGCGTGTATTTTCCTGATTTCCTTTTAAAGAATGTACCGACATTCTGCGTTTCGGTTATAGGCAAGAAGTCGCGTCTGTTTCCGGGCGCCGAAGTTTTTATAAAATACGTAAAAGAATACGACCCCACTGTTTTAACCGCAATGCCTTGGGAGATAGCCGTTGAATTAATGAAAAGGCTCGACCTTGATGAATCAAAACTTGTAGCCACCGAGTATATTACAAAACAGGA
>JAITPE010000038.1 GCA_031289575.1 Spirochaetia bacterium
TAGTTGTTATTTTTGAAGACATATTCCTTACTCTTGTTTCCATTTTATTCCTCATAATAGTAAGATTGCAGCAGTTTTGTCAAGAACTCCTGCAAGAAGTTAAAAAAAAATTAATACCCCTATGAAGTATACGAATTTCAGCGTCGATTCACGAAAATTTTTTTCACTTTTTTTCATGAAATTCGGAAAAAATTCATTTTTTCCGAATTTATAACAGATGAGGCGAGTTTTTGCGTTTTTGTCGACAGAAAGAAAAATAACCTCATTTCAAAAAACTCTTGACTTTAAAACACTTATATGATTATACAAGATAATCATGCTTCCTTGCCTATGGGAGAAACAGGAGAAAATTCGTGGAATTGATGCCGGCGGAAAACAGCGCAGTCAAGGGTGAAAAATACCTGATCTTTACCATTTTGGACAGCCTTTACACCATGCCATCCCGTTTTATCGGAGAAATAGCCCTTTTTGACGCGGTCTATCCCCTGCCGCTGCTTCCCGATTATGTGCTCGGAATCATCAACCGATATTCGACTCCCTACGCGCTCATCGACATAGGGATGCTGCTTCAAAAAAAGGCGGCCAAGCGCGCAAAGGTGCTCGCCCTCAAGGAACACTTGGACCGCGCCGCCATCCTCATAGACGATGTAGTGGATATAGTTGACGTAGCTCCCGAAGAACTCATCAGAATCGAACAGGAAGGAAGCGGCGACCTCACAGATGTAATTGAGTCATCATTCAAATGGAACGGCTCCGATGTCTTTGTATTGGATATACGGCAAATACTCGCCCGCGCGGTAAACGAGTTGGGAAATTAACATGCGGTTTTTTTTATGCGCGTTTGAATCAATGTATGTAGGAATTCCTGTTGACACGGTGGATTCTCTTATGGTATATGGGAAAGAGGCCGGCGCGCTAATATTGCGGGATAAATCATCAGCGGATATTTATTTCTCACTGCCGCTGTTTTTCGGCGCGCGCCGCGAAGCGCTGCGGCACGGAATCATACTCAAGGGCTCTGCCGGCGCGGACGGGCGGCATGTTCTGCTTGTGCCTGTAGTTGAGCGCGAGGAAGACATTCCGGAGGAAGAAATCCATACCATGCCCGGAATCCTTGCCGATATTGGCCGCGTGTCCTTTATTTCCGGAATCCGTTTTACGGATTCGGCAATGACGCTGTTCATAGATCCGGCAAAGTTTATCAATAACATACTCTCTGAAAACCCGGACGCGCTTCAGGGAACACACAAAGGAAAAGAGTAATCACTGTGATTAAAACGCTGATTGTAGATGACAGCCCTGTAATACGCTCCATACTGCGCGATTTTTTGGAGAGTGACGGTTCCTTTGAGATTGTCGGCGAGGCCGAAAACGGCAAAGAGGGCGTGGAAAAAGCGCGGGCTCTTAACCCCGACCTTATAACGATGGATATCGAAATGCCCGTGATGGGCGGACTCGAGGCGATCGCCGAAATCAAACAGAGCATGAACACGCCCATTGTGGTAATCAGCACACATGATACGGCCAAGATGGCCTACGAGGCAACTGTAAAGGGCGCCATGGAGTTCTACTCCAAGGATCACTTTACCTCAAGCATGACTCCGCAAAACCAGCAAAATATTCTTGAGACCTTGAAGCACATCTCAAGCGTTAGAAGGCCGACGCTCACAAAGCAGCAAATACAAACTCCTATAAGGAGCGCCGGAAACAATAAAATCAACGCTGTTGTAATCGCTTCATCAACAGGCGGGCCAAAGGCTTTGAGCAGCCTTTGCGCCGCCCTTCCGGCAGATTTTCCGGTTCCTATTATATTGGTGCAGCACAACAGTTCCGGCTTCGACAAAGGCTTTGTGCAATGGTTAGACACCTACACCCCGTTAGAGGTGCGGCTTGCCAAGGCAGGAGAAAAACCGGTCAAAGGAAAATTCTATGTCGCGCCGACCGACAAGCATCTGCTTATTGAACATGGCGTATTTGTGTTTGATAACGGAGAGCCCGTGAACAACCAGAAGCCCGCGGCGGATGTGCTCTTTAAAAGCGCTGCGGGATTTTACGGCAGCGCCGTGATCTCGGCGGTGCTCACGGGCATGGGCGCGGACGGCGCCAACGGAAGCTATTACATAAAACAATCGGGCGGCATCACCATTGCGCAGGACGAGGCCACATCAATGATATACGGCATGCCGCAGGCCGCGGCGAATACCGGCTGCATCGACATGGTGCTTCCGTTAGACAAAATACCCGCGCGCCTTATTATTCTTACAAAGAGTTAACGCATGATTTTAACAGAAGAAATACCGGCACAACTCAGAAGCGACCCCGCCCTGCTCTACCTCTACAACCGGACCGAGGCCGTTTTGGGCATACGCCCCGCTCCGGAGGATGTAGAAAAACTCAAGGAGTACATGGAAAAGCGCTGCGGCTTTTCCCGCTTTGAGCCGGAGTCTTACGACCGAATCTTTTCCGACCGCGAAGAAGTCTTCACAATCGCGCGGATGTTAACCGTCAATGAAACATACTTTTTCCGCGAGCCGATGCACTTCAAGCTGCTCGCGCGTCATCTGCTGCCAAAGCTTGCCAAGCTGCGCCGGACAATACAAATCTGTTCCGCGGCTACATCATCGGGCTGCGAGGCCTACAGCTTGGCCATGCTGATAGACTTCTACAGCCGCGGACGCGATATCAATTCGGATGAACATTCCGGCATCAGTTTCAAAATCGACGCGTTCGATGTCAGCCGAAACATGATCGAAATAGCGCGGCAGGGACGCTACACGCCCAACAGCATCCGCGAAGACGGCTCGCAGTGGAAATTTCTCACCGACCTGTACCTGCGCCGCGAAGGCGATGAGTACTACGCGCCGGAAATCCTCAAGGATAAAATCAACTTTTACCCGCACAATATAATGGACGGGTTGAACGGCCAATACGACATCATCTTTTTCCGAAACGCCATGATCTACTTCTCACCGGAAAACCGCGAAAAACTTTTTTCCATTCTGGCGGATGCCTTGAGCGAGGGCGGCGCCCTTTTCCCGGGTGTTTCCGAAACATCATCCGTGGAACACCCGCTCCTTGAAAGCAAACACAATATGGATGTATTTTATTTCAAAAAAAGAGGCGCCGCCGTACAAGCGCCTGTAGAAAACACCCTGCACAAGCCGCCGCAGTCCGTGACTGCAAGCAAGCCTGTTGCGCTAAAGCCTCCGGAGGAGGCCCCTGATCCGCAAAAAATAGCGGCGCTGCTCGAAGATGAAAATCAGCGCGGCGCGGAAAATATATTGAGCCGAGTTCCCTCTCCTGCCGCGGCCACTGTAAATGAACTCACAGCGGCCGCCATCAGCTTTTTGGGCCGCGGGGAATTTGTTTCCGCGGACGCAATACTTTCCGTTCTTGAAGAAAAGAGCGTCTTTGCTCCGTCCGCGTTTCTCAGGGGCGAGTACCATTACCGCAAAGAAGACCTTAAAACAGCAGAGGCAAAATACCAGGAAGCCTCCGCGAGAGATAAGACTTTTTGGCCGGCCTTCTACCGTTTGGCGTCTCTCGCGGCAGAAGGGAATCAGACACGCTACGAATATAAAATCAACAAGGCGCTGGAAAGCATGAAACAAGGAGAAGAACTCCATCATGAAATTTACATTGGGGGATTTTCTCCGGACTATTACCGGCAAATTTTGGAAAGAAAAAGGGGTAACAAATGAAGATAACCGCTAAATTGGCCGCGTCGAGCGCCGCGCTGCTCATACCGGCTGCCGTAATGCTCTTCCTCATTATATCATCCTCCGGTTCCGCCGTCCGTCAGGCGGAACAGAAGAGCGTTGACTGCCTGCGCGGCGCGGCGGAACTGATGCGGCTGATTCCGGAATACGGCGCGAGCGCCGATCCCGCAAAAATAACGGAACTCAGGAACAAAAGCGCGAAACTCTTGAATGAGTTGGAGAATGGGTTAGACGTTCTGGAGGAAAACAGCGCGGCATCGTTCCACGGCAGGCTCGTCCGCTCATTGGTTGCGGCTGTTTTGATTACGCTCATAGCCTTTATCATAGTACTTAGAACAAACTCAAGGATTTCAAAGAGCGCCGGGCAGCTTAAAACATTCTTCAAAAAACTCGACGCCAATGACCTCTCAATAAGCCTTGAGATCAAATCGGTCAATGAATTTGGGGAACTCGCGTCGGCACTCAACCGCTTTTTGGCAAAGCTGCGTGACGCCTTTACATCCTTCAGCAGGAACGCCGCTATGGTGTCCGACTCGGTGTATGATTTGTCGGCCTCGGCCAAAGAGATCTCCACTACGGCAAACGAACAATCGGCCAGCGTAGCCGAGATTGTGAGTACAATGGAGGGCAACAAGAACCTCTCGGAACAGATTGCGCTCAAAACAGCCGAGGTGGCGGAGTTGGCGCTTGAAACACAGGAGCTGGGCAAGCGCGGGGCTCATCTGCGTGACGCCAACCAGGATATGATGCAGGACATCCGCGAGCAGAACGGCAAAATTATTGACGAGATTAAAAATTTGGCTGATATGATCAACCGCATCGACGAAACCATTGCCATAATAGACACTATAGCCGACCAGACCAAACTCATCGCCTTTAACGCCGCGCTTGAGGCTTCATCATCAGACGGCGCCGAAGAGGCAAGCGCCCGCTTTGCGGTCGTTGCCGGCGAAATACGCCGTTTCGCCGGCAACGTGGTGGAATCCACGGGTGAAATAAAAGAAAAAATATCTGAGGTGCAATCGGCGTCACAGTCCCTTATTGAAGAGGCCAATAACGGCTCTAAGCAAATAGACTCCGGCTACGAACGCATGGTGGAGCAAAAGGTTGTATTCGAGAACATTGTCGAGATTTCACAGAATGTTGCCACCCGCTCACAACAGATTTCCAATTTGAGCAAGCAGCAGGAATCCGCTTCTTCACAAATCTTTCAGGCTTTAAAAGAAATCTCCGGCGGCGTTCAGCAGTTTGTGAACGCCACCGCTTCTACAGCTAAAATAGCCGACGGCCTAAACGTAATGTCTGTAGGGCTGCGGGAAACCGTTGCCGAATACAAGACAGGCAAAAAGCAGGAGGAGCTATAAAATGTTAAACAGCTTCGACGAACGAATCAACAGGGATGAACGCGACGGGGAGGTAATCATCAACTACGCCCGCATTGCCTTAGC
>JAITPE010000054.1 GCA_031289575.1 Spirochaetia bacterium
TGGCCCTGCTTGAACCTACTCTTCTCACGATAGAGCTGGCGGAAAACGGCGCCGTTGTCGTAGAAAAGTTCAAGGCGGACCCGGCAAAATACAACATGATTTTCATGGATGTTCAGATGCCCGAGATGGACGGCTTTGAAGCCACCCGCCGCATACGCGCCCTGGAAAAATCTCTGCGGGAAGAAAAAGTCGGGGAGCAATTGGAAGCTCCTAATGAGATTCCAATTGTAGCAATGACGGCCAATGTCTTTCGGGAAGATGTGGAAAAGTGCCTGGCGGCGGGCATGAACAGCCATGTGGGAAAGCCCTTAGATATTAACGAGGTAATGCGAAAACTGCGGGAATATCTGCCGCGCTGAAGTTGGCGGTTTTTCTATTTCTCCAAGCTCATATTCATCCCCATCACCTGTTCTACAGGCAGGGAAAAAATAATACCGGCAGCCTCTGACGCGGTGCCGAAAGCCTGGCTTACCGCCTGCATAATCGGAGCTTTCTTTTCACGCTTGGACAAGATGATGATTATCTCTTTTTCATCCTGAACCGATATGCCGAAAAATTTAACAGCTCCGTCATTGGCGGCGTTGCGGGCATTAAAGATCGTTCCTCCCGCGGCGCCGGCTTCTCTGGCGGTGTTCATAAATTCGTCACTGTAGCCCTGGTTCAGTATAGAGATAATTAAATCATGGGTGGTTTCGGTATTCATCTTCGCACCTTCCTTTTCATTTTGCGGCGGTATTTTGCATTCGCGGATATTTTCCTTAAAAATTTGCAGAATCGGGTTATTGATTCCGGAAAGAGAAACTGTAAAGGCTATGCCGGCTCCGGCATTCTGGTAGCCTATTTTTTTCCTTATCTTTTGGAGCAGCATAGGGATTGCGGCGTCCTCCTCAAGGCATAAAATCAGCGCCTTGTCGCTTGCGCCGATTCCCAAAAGGTACAGAATTTCCGAGTTGGCTGTTCCCCGGGCTTTAGTAAGAAAGTAAAATCGTATATTTTCTTCTTCAAAAGCATTTAAAACTATTTTTACTTTTGTCCAATCAATGATTAAAAATATGAGCTTAAGCGCCGGTGTTTTTGTTTCATCGCTCATAGACCCCCCTTAAAACTCGGTTATTGATCCGGCATCTTCGGTGCTGATTACCGGTACCTGTGCCGGTTTCGCGGCTTTCATCTTACGGGCGTAAAAAAGTCCCATAAGCTGTATAACTATCAGTGGAGCCATGGCAACCATAGCGACAATGCCGAACGCGTCTGTCATTATGTTGCCGCCCACTCCCTCGCATGTTCCCATAGCCAGCGGCAGCAAGAATGCCGCTGTCATCGGACCGCTGCAAACCCCGCCCGAATCAAAGGCAATACCCGTAAATATTTTCGGTACAAAAAATGTCAGCACGAGAGCCAAAAAGTACCCTGGTACTAAAATCCAAAATATAGGAATGCCTGTAAGAATCCTGATCATTGTAATAGCGAGCGATAAAGACATCCCGCAGGCAAGCCCTCTTGCCATTGCTTTTTTTGGAATAGCGCCCGACGATATTTCCTCTACCTGTTTGTTTAAAACATGAACCGCGGGTTCGGCCGCCACAATGAAGTAGCCTATTACCATGCTGAGCGGAAGCAGCACCCACTTTATCGGCGAGGCCGCCAGCTCGGAGCCAAGCAGCTGCCCCACCGGAATAAAACCGGCGTTGACCCCTGTTAAAAAAACAACGAGCCCTATCAGCGTGTACAAAAAACCTATTCCGATTCTCACAAGCTGGTGCTTTTTATAACGCCGCGATATAAGCTGAAAGATTATGAAAAAAACAATGATCGCCGCGGTCGCGTACAGAACATCTTTTATATAATGGGGAAACTGCATGGCGAATATCTTTACCACATCCCTTGATGTTTCGGCCGCGGGAAATAGAACGGTTGTGACCTCGCTTGCGGACGGATTATAAAATATGCCCAAAAGCAGCACAGAGAGAATGGGGCCGACACTGCACAGGGCAACCAAGCCGAAACTGTCATCGTGTGAATTTTTATCACTGCGGACAGAGGCTACGCCGACGCCCATCGCCAAAATAAAAGGAACAGTCATAGGGCCTGTTGTGACGCCCCCTGAATCAAAAGCTACAGGAACGAACGTCTCCGGGGCAAACCAGGCTATCGCAAAAATAATCAGGTAGAAGATAATCAGCAATATCGAAAGGCGTATTTTAAAGAAAACCCTCAAAATGGCTATAACTAAAAAAAGGCCGACCCCAACCGCTACCGTAAGAATCAAGTCAATGGCTGGTATAGAGGGCACCTGTTGAGCCAGCACCTGAAGATCCGGTTCGGCAATGGTGATGATGAGGCCTATAATAAAACTGACCATCAAAATAATAACAATGTGTGATGTTCTTGTGAGATGAATGCCTATGCCTTCTCCCAAAGGCATCATCGCCATATCCGCGCCGAGAGTAAAAAAACCCATGCCTATAATTAAAAGAGCCGAGCCGACAATGAACATAAGGATTGTCCCCGCGGGCATAGGCACAAGTACAACGCTCACAATCAGGACTATTGCTGTAATAGGAAGCACCGAGGAGAAGGCTTCCATTATTTTTTCCTTGAGTATTTTGTTCATGAATGTAACCTGCCTTTTTGGGTATGTTTTTGCAAGTATTTTTCCGAGGCAATGTTTACAGCTTGCTTTTTTGTTTTCCGTATGCAGAATGCTACGGTTTTGTGAGCGCTTCCAATCTGGCGGTATTCTTCATTGCCTGAGAGAAAGAATTTCCGCAAAGCCATTTTGACGGAGCATGGGCGGCGCATACGGAGGGACGTTCGGAATAAACCAAGCAAAGGTTATTCGCGCCCAAATTGACGCACCGTACGCCGGCGCTCTTGCCCTTTGGCATTCCCGGAATGGGAGACGATATGGAGAGCGCAATACAGCAAGCGCCGCATTGTTTGCATTTTAAATTTTCCGGCATAAATACATTAAAGGCAGCGGGGGCTTTGCGGGCAAGCGATTTATGAAACTAAGCAGCGGATTATTGAAAAACA
>JAITPE010000113.1 GCA_031289575.1 Spirochaetia bacterium
ATGCTTATACGCAGAATCAACGAAAGCGGGCTTGGCATAACGCCCTTGGGCTCATATGACAGCATGCCTATTGTAGGCAAGCTTGGAACCGGCGTGGAAGTAAACGAGGTTTACACCCAGTTCGTACAGGGTTCACTGCAGCGCACCGAAAACAACTTCGACCTGGCGTTAGAGGGCCAGGGATTTTTTACTGTTCTTACCGAACGCGGAGAACGCTTTACCCGTGACGGCTCTTTTACAATAAATCAGGACGGAGTTCTCATGACGCATAACGGCGAACCCGTTATGGGCGAGAACGGAATTATACGCCTGCAGACCAATAACTTTATAGTCAACCAGCAGGGAGAAGTTGTAGTAAACGGCAGGCTTTCCCTTGACCCGCACGATATGGTAAACTTAGACAACAATGAATGGGAAGAACCAATAGTAATAGACAGGCTCAAGATAGTTGACTTCGAAAACCGCAGGGAGATAAAAAAAGAGGGCGATTCCAAGTACGTGGACACCCAATACTCCGGGCCTCCCATGTCTACCGAAACCGTAAAGGTAAGGCAGGGCTTTCTTGAAAAATCCAACGTAAACATTGTACGCGAAATGGTTGATATGATAGAGGTACAGCGCGGCTACGAGGCAAACCAAAAAAGCGTACAAACCGCAGACCAGACTCTCGGCAGGTTAATAAACGATGTAGGGCGCTAAAGCGCTGCCACGCTGATAGCGCCCCATCCCCATCCAAAATCCTGTTGACAAAAAAGCGTATTGCATAATTTTATACGCCAAACTGCTCTATCTATAAACTTTTTTGGTAATAATGCATACAATTTTAACAATATTTTTAGCCGCTCTTTCCGCGTCGCTAACTTGCGCCGTTATAGTAATGCGCCTGCGAATGCGCAATGCCGGTACGTTCCCTTTGAAAGATTTGCATGCGCTGGAGCAAAAGAGTTCCGCGCTGTCGGCCATCTTGTCCGAAACCACCGATTTAATTTTTATAAAGGACACCGAAGGGCGCTATGTAATTACAAACAAGAGTTTTGAACTCTTCATGGGGCTCGGCCGCGAAGAGATAGCCGGCAAGACAGATATTGAACTATTCCAAAATTACACGTTTCACGAGGATGATTTGAGTGTAGTATCAAACAAAAAAACGCTCAGGGTCGAGGATGAGGTTTTTTCTCCGTTCCTTAATGAAAACAAACTCTTTGATATAATCAAAACACCGGTCATAAGCAATAACGATGTCACCGGCATTCTGGGCATCGCGCGCGATGTCACCGAGAGAAAAGCTGTTGAACTGGCTGCGCAGGCGGCCTCACAGGTTAAGAGCGAATTTCTTTCAAGAATGAGCCACGAGATACGCACTCCGCTCAACGCGATTATCGGCATGGCGAAAATTACACAAAATTCTCTTGATGACCGCAAAAAGGCGGCCGAATCAATATCAAAACTCTTGCTGGCATCCGACCATCTGCTTGCCATTCTCAACGATGTGCTTGATATGTCAAAAATCGAAAGCGGCAAATTTGAAATAGTCGATGAACCGTTCAGCCTTGATGAAACCATAAACGAAATCTCGAGCATCATCTCCCAGCGCTGCAAGGACAAATACATTCAGTTCATATCGCATGTCGGCGAACTGCCCAAACTCCAACTGAGAGGCGACAAGCTGCGCATTAAACAGGTTCTGATTAACCTTCTCGGCAATGCGGTCAAATTCACAAACAATGAAGGATGGATAGAACTTTCCGTCAAAACAATTGAAGACACCGCGGAGAGCATTCAACTCAACTTTTCCGTGTCTGATAACGGCATAGGCATGACCAAGGAACAATTGGAACGCCTGTTCAGCCCCTTCCAGCAGGCCGACAACAGCATCTCTTTGCGCTATGGCGGAACAGGGCTCGGCCTCGCCATAAGCCAAAACCTTGTAAAACTTATGGGCAGCAAAATAGATGTTGAGAGCAAAGTAAACGAGGGCTCAACCTTCACTTTCGGCCTCACACTGAAAAAGGGCGGGGCCCCCGCAAAGGCCGAAGAGAAAAATATTATCCTTGAGGAATTGGACCTCACAGGCAAAACAATTCTTGTTGTGGAAGATATCGAAATCAACCGCTTTATTCTTAAAGACCTTCTCGCGGATACGAATGTCGAGATCATCGAGGCCGAAACAGGACGCGAGGCTGTGGAAAAATTTATCCAGTCCGAGCCCGGCCGCTTTAATCTAATATTTATGGATATTCAAATGCCCGAGATGGACGGCTACGAGGCCACCGCAATCATACGCTCACTGCACCGCTGGGACGCGGAAAAAATACCCATTATAGCAATGACCGCAAACGCCTATCAGGAAGACATAAACAGGGTTATGGCGGCCGGCATGGACGGACACATCGCCAAGCCGATTGATATAGACCTTGTTATACAGGTTTTGTCCAATACGCTGACCGGCAGTGAAAAATCCTCCGGCTATCCCGCTGTTTAAAAGCATGATGAGGTCACGACCACTCACTGTCATTATTTAAACCTGCCAAGATAATATTCCACCGCGATTTCGCAATACGGGTACTGTTCGCGTATTCCCATTTTTCCGTAGGGGAAAAAGGATATGCGGGACGCTTTTTCTAATTTGTCAAGAGTTTGTGTGTAGCCCGAATTATAGGCGGCGGCAAAAATCTGCACCATGCGCGGCGGGTTCGTGCGCAGTTTGGGAAAGCGTTTATCCATGAGGCGCAGGAATACCGAAAAGTACTCTGCCTGCCTCTGCATATCTTTGAGACGCTGTATGCGCAGCCACCTGTTGCCCTGTTCATCGCGGCCGCGTACAAACAACTCAGGGTAACGGGTACGGCAATATTCATCGGCATCATTTTCTATCATCATGGCAAAGGAGGGTTTCATCTGGAATTTGCCAATGGAGAAATTCGCGTCACCATCTATAATGTAGGAAAACTCCAGAGCTCCTGTCTCCGCGACATCACGGATATAGGAATAGCGGCTCAGTTCGGGAAAGACAACCGCTATGCCGACAGCGGCGAGAAAGGAATCATCCAGAGTTTTTTCCAGCAAAGGGCGGATTTCCAGCACATAAGATTCGGCGGCGCGGCAGTCTTCCGCAAAATCCCGCCTATAGGCCGCCGCGTCCAAGGAAAACGCGGGGAATCCGTTGATCTCGAGGAAAAAACTCAGAATGAATATTCCGCGTTTCATCTTATAATCCGAATCAGTATCTCCATTTCGACAAAGTTCACCGCTATCGTCACAACATGGCTGCCGTACTGATATTCGGTCAGCCGGCCTTCGCCGGTTTTTACGTCGCTGTATGGAACTTTTGCTCCGGTGATTTTTTTGATCTGAGCGGTTAAATCATTGTAGGCGGCTTCGCCCGCGTTATAAAGGACAACCATATAAACGCCTTGATAAAGGGCCACATTTTCTACGGTTGAACCGGCCGGTAGTTTTAAGCCTTTCAGCCCGTAAGCATCCCAGTCAGAGTCGGATGGCCAGGAGGCTTTAACGTTTTTTCCTTTTCCCTTCTGCCGCGCGCTCGCAGAACTGACAGGTTCTTGAGGGCTTTCACTTCCGCAGCCCTGGGCAGCGCGCTCTTTGTCTCCCGTACTTCCTAAGCCGCTAAGAGCGTTTCCGATGAAGGGTAAGTTGTTCTTTAGTGAGCTGCAAGCAGCCAGAGTCAAAACCGCTGCCGCGCAAAACACGGCAAGCGTTAAAAAATTTCGCGTCTTCATTTTTTCCTCCAAAAAATATAATTTATGCCGCCGTCTCAAAAAGAAACGGCGTTAAATCGCGTACATACATTGTTTGCCAAAGGCGGCCTGTTTCTTGTTGCCAAGCTCGTTTATGTTTCGGTTTAATTTACTCCTACTCCCAGTACAGCTTGGGCAAAGTAGTGCTCCATTCCCAGGGATCGGTATCATCGCCTGTTCCGGCAGCCTTAATGGTCCAGCCCGGAGTGGACCACCAAGCGGAATCGTTTGCCTGCCCGGAAGCGGTACCCATGCTTACATCCGCGCCGTCCCCGGTTGCAGCATTCGCTGTCCCAAATGAGCCGACGCCATCCGGCGTCATGGCCGAATTGGCGTAGTTGTCTGTGCTGGTGTTGGTGCCGGCGTAAACC
>JAITPE010000152.1 GCA_031289575.1 Spirochaetia bacterium
TGACATATTAGATAGCAGTGTTACAAGTTTTAAATACGAAGGCACAAGGGGCGTAGCCAATGAATGGAAGTTCATTATACCGAGCGACTGCCCGCTCTTGGTTCCGGGAGCGAAACTCCGCTTTATACTTTGTATGCCTCCCTCTGCTTATATGGATTTTGACCCGTCGGACGGAACCCACATAAACGAAGAATGGCGTTTCAGTGTTTTTGGTTCTGCGGATCAGCCTGTGCTTGCGCCCTGGCCGACGCGCATTTTGAACAATGTAATAACCGACAAGAACCCGACCGCCTACCCGGCGTATTACCTGTCCGATGACGCATCGGTCACAATAACGGTTTATGATATCAAGGGGCGCCCTGTGTCAACCATACTTGATAAAGCGCCGAGAAAGGGCGGGCAGAACATAAAAGAGAACGGCTGGCGGGGGATAAACAAGTCCGGGAAAAAGCTGGGGGTGGGGCTGTACTATATTCACTTTAAGGCCACGCGAGGCGATGGGAAGGTTATCCTTGATAAATTTGCAAAGGTTGTTATAGCCCGCTGAGGTTTGTGGAATAAACAGAAGCATGTTGTACGAAAGATTTTAGAATATAAATAAAGAGAGGAAACAAAAATGAGTGAACTTATTCATTTCCCGGAATTTTCGGAAATACCTGATGACCTCAAGGCGCGTGTGCCTTTGCACCAGAGGGAATATCTTGTTAACGGCGATATACGCGCTTGGGATGGCGAAATGCAGGAGGTCTATTCCCCTGTTTACTTCAAGTCCGGCTCTGACTTTGATAATCTGATAGGGAGCTATCCGCTGATGGGAGAAAAAGAAGCAATGGAGGCCCTTGACGCGGCAGCCGTTGCCTTCAACAAGGGGAAGGGCGAATGGCCGCGCATGAGCATCAGCGGACGCATCCGCTGCATGCTCAACTTCGTTGCCGAGCTCAAGAAGAATCGCTCCGACATCATCAATTTGCTGATGTGGGAGATTGGCAAGAACAGGAAGGATTCCGAAGTCGAGGTCGACAGAACAGTAGACTATATCATCGATACTATTCAGGCAATAAAAGACTTGGACAGAACCTCATCCCGCTTCACCATTACGCAGGGGGTAATCGCGCAGGTGCGCCGGTCTCCGCTCGGCGTGGTTCTCTGCATGGGGCCGTTTAATTATCCGCTCAATGAGACTTATGCCACCCTCATACCGGCGCTCATCACAGGCTGCACCGTTATATTCAAGCCGCCGAAGCTCGGCGTGCTGCTTCATCAGCCTATACTCGAGGCGTTCAAAAATTCATTTCCTAAAGGCGTAGTAAACACGGTTTACGGCGACGGCAAGGCCGTCATCACACCCCTCATGCAGTCGGGCAGGATTGATGTACTCGCCTTTATAGGAACGAGTCAGGTTGCCGATATGCTCAAGAAGACTCACCCAAAACCGCACAGGCTGCGCAGCATTCTCGGCCTCGAGGCCAAGAATCCCGCTGTAATACTTCCGGACGCCGATTTGAATGTGGCAGTAAACGAGTGCGTGGACGGGGCTCTTGCCTACAACGGACAGAGATGCACCGCGTTGAAAATAATTTTTGTGCACGAATCGATTACACAAACTTTTCTTGACTTGTTCAACAAGAAAATATCTTCTTTGAAGTGCGGAATGCCCTGGGATCCGGGAGTCAACATTACGCCGCTGCCCGAGACAAACAAAACCGAGTATCTCAACGCGCTGGTACAAGACGCCTTGTCAAAAGGCGCGCGCGTTGTCAATGAGGGCGGCGGACGCTTTGACAAATCGTTCTTTTACCCGGCTGTTCTCTATCCGGTAAATGAAACAATGAGGGCGTACAATGAGGAACAGTTCGGCCCGGTGGTTCCTGTTATCAGCTTTAAGGATATAAGCGAGCCATTGACCTATATTGAAAATTCCAATTACGGACAGCAGGCGAGCATATTCGGCAGCGAGGCCGGTCTCCTCTCCGATTTGATGGATACTTTGGTGAATCAGGTATGCAGGGTAAATCTCAACAGCAAGTGCCAGCGCGGGCCTGATGTTCTGCCGTTTACCGGCCGCAAGGATTCGGCGGAGGGAACACTTTCAGTATCGGACGCGCTCCGGGGCTTTACGATACGCACATTGGTTGCCGTGAAGGAGACAGAGCAGAACAAGGAAATTGTCTCTGAAATACTGAAGGAAAGGATGTCGTCTTTTCTCAATACTGATTTTATTCTGTAGGCAAAACAGCCGTGGACGGTTGTGCTAACCGCCCACGGCTTAAAGTCAGGATTGAATGTAGATTAAAGGATGAACAGGATTTTTCTAATCTAAGGAGCCCAAGAGACATGGAACTGAATATTCCACCCAAATATCTCAGTGATATTGAAAACGCCGCTGTTTTGCTTAAAAACGAAGGCTGTCAATCGATTTATCTTTTCGGCTCGATAGTTACAGGGAAGATTCACGATAATTCGGACATTGATATTGGAATAAAAGGACTTCCCAAGGGAAAGTTTTTCGAAGTATGCGCAAAGGTGTATTTTGCTCTTGATAACAATGTAGATATTGTTGATTTTGATAATGATGAAGATTTTTACTCGCTCTTAAACCGGCTGGGAGAGATAGTTAAGATTGGATAATAATGTAAAAGAAAAAATAGAACATGAAATTGCTCGAATTGATAAATTGATTAATGAGGCAAGCCCATTGTTAAATTTGTGTAAACTAAGAGAGCCGGATTTTATAGAAATGACAGCTGCAGCGCAAATATTACATTCGTTTTATAATGGCGTAGAAAGTATTGTCGCACTGTTTCTAAAAAGTATAAATGAAAAAATACCTAATGATGACAAGTGGCACAAAACACTATTTGAAATCGCGTTTGGTTCAAATTCGAGAAATATTGAAATTATTAGACAAAACATAAAAGAACAAATGGAAAAATATATGTATTTCA
>JAITPE010000155.1 GCA_031289575.1 Spirochaetia bacterium
TGACCGGAATAAAAAAGATGATTTCGATTATTATTCCTATAAACAATAAAAAAGACAGCATCTTGTCTATTCATAGATATGAAGAAGTGATAAAATATATTTCAGAATTAAAAAGGATACAATAATCGGATAAAATTGGAACCTGTAACCAAAACTGTGTAAACTGATATGCTTGAGGACTCGCTGGACGGTAAAACAACACGCCTGTATGTCAACGAAAATTATTTTTTTGCGTAAAATATTGAATTGCTTTATCGCCCCTCTGTAGAAGGATTGGCCGATTAAACGACATCCGCATAAAATGAGTGAACGCATGAACCGTCTTAGCCATATAAGAAATTTTTCCATCATTGCCCATATTGATCACGGCAAATCAACTTTAGCCGACCGCATAATTGAAAAGTGCCGGCTTGTTGATCCCAGAAACCTGAAAGCCCAGATGCTCGACACAATGGACTTGGAGCGCGAGCGCGGCATAACCATAAAATCAAACGCCATAACTCTTAATTACGAGGCCAAGAACGGAGAGGTATACACCTTCAACCTCATTGACACGCCCGGACATGTTGACTTTACCTACGAGGTATCGCGCGCCCTTACATCGTGCGACGGAGTTCTTCTTGTAATTGACGCGAGCCAGGGCGTGGAGGCGCAGACAATAGCCAACATGTATCTCGCGCTCGAGAACAACCTTGAGATTTTGCCGGTCATAAATAAAATAGACATGCCCGCTGCCGATATTGAACGCACAAAGAGCAACATAGAAAAAACTCTGGGCTTAGATCCTCTCATCGCGGTGTGCGTTTCGGCAAAGGTGGGAACCAATATAGATGAGCTTCTTGAAAAAATAATTGAGTTTATACCGCCGCCTAAAGGAAATCCCGAAAATCCATTGAAGGCGCTGATATTCGACTCGTACTTTGATAAATATCTCGGCGTAATTATAAAGACGCGCATATTTGACGGCGTTCTAAAAAAAGAAGATGTAATACGGCTCTATTCAACGGGCAGGGATTTTGCTGTAACCGATATAGGCGTGTTCAGAATCGATCTTGAAAAGCGGGAACAGCTCGGCCCCGGGGATGTCGGCTACATTGTGGCCGGCATAAAAACATTAAACGATACGCGCATAGGAGACACAATAACGCTCAGCGAGCGCCCGTGCGCCGAACCCCTGCCCGGCTTTAAAACAATAAAGTCGATGGTGTTCTCCGGGCTGTACCCGATGTACAGCGATGAATACGAAAATCTCAAAGAAGCGCTCGAGAAACTCAAGCTGAACGACGCGTCGCTTGCTTACCAGCCCGACAACTCATACGCCTTGGGATTCGGATTCAGGTGCGGATTCCTTGGATTGCTTCACATGGAAATAGTTCAGGAAAGGCTTGAGCGCGAGTTCGATCTCGCGCTTGTAACAACAGCGCCGAGCGTTGAGTATCATCTTGAACTCACAAACGGAGAAAAATTTGCGATCGACAATCCCGTAAAGATGCCCGACCCCGGAGTTATAGATAAAATCCTTGAGCCGTATGTGAGCGCGTCAATTGTGACCCCCAAGGATTTCATAGGAAATATTATGACGCTCGTAACCGACTGCCGCGGAATCCACAAGGGCATGGAGTACATAGACCCGCAGCGCGTACAGCTGAACTATGAACTGCCGCTTGCCGAAATCGTATTCAACTTTTACGATAAGCTCAAATCCGTATCAAAGGGATACGCCTCGTTTGATTATGAGCTCAAGGATTTCCGCGAATCGGATATGGTGAAGGTTGATATTCTGGTAAACGGAGAGATCGTTGACGCGCTCTCCTTCATAGTCCACAGGGAAAAATCCAGAACACGCGGCAAGGACATAATAGAAAAACTCAGAGACATTATACCAAGACATCAGTTCAAGATTCCTCTGCAGGCGGCTATAGGCGCGGGCATCATCGCGAGGGAAAACATATCGGCCGTGCGCAAGGATGTTACGGCCAAGTGTTACGGAGGCGACATCTCAAGAAAGCGAAAGCTCTTGGAAAAACAGAAAGAGGGCAAGAAACGCATGAAACAAATCGGCTCGGTTGAGGTGCCGCAGGAGGCATTCATGAGCATTCTTAAAATAGATTGATTTTTTACTGATGACAGATACCGAACAACATTTGATTGATCTATCCGCTGATTACACAAAAATCCGCATGAAGGATGTGCGCCCCAGCCATGGATTCGACCATGTACAGAGGGTACTCGAAAACGCAAAGCGCATTGCCGCGGCGGAGAAAGACGCCGACATCTTCATTGTTACGGCGGCCGCTCTTCTTCATGATATCGCAAGGAATGAAGAAGACATGAGTTCGGGAAAAATATGCCACGCCGAAAGGGGCGCGGCTCTCGCCCTCGACTTTTTGCTTTCGCACGGACTCGAAAGCGGGCGCGCCGGGCACATCTCGCGCTGCATTTTAACTCACCGTTTTAGAAAGAACAACGCGCCGGATACGATCGAGGCAAAGATTCTCTTTGACGCCGACAAGCTCGACTCAATAGGAGCCATAGGCATAGGGCGCGCCTTTCTGTTCGCGGGCGAAGTAGGCGCCCTCCTCCACAACCCGGACATACAGCCGG
>JAITPE010000262.1 GCA_031289575.1 Spirochaetia bacterium
ATGGATAAGTGGCTCCGGATAGGAGAATGGGTGGTTCTATTTCTGGACATTTGTGGCTCTCAAATCAGAGACGCCTGGCTCTCGCGGAGTGGAATATTCATTTTAAGATCATACCGATCAAAACCAACATTATTTTTCCCAGAATATTGATAAAAACGCAGAGAAAGACACGTATTAAAATAAGCCGCCGTCATAGATGAATAACCCGGCGAGTAAAAATTCCTGATGACTGTGTTTATTGCATACTTACTCATATATATCATCCCTTTACATAGTTTTATTAGATGTTTACGGCAATTTGCCCTATAACAAAATCATGCAAATTTTGCAGGAATTTCGTATCATGGCGTTTACTGATGGTTATGGGGTTAAGCCCGATCTCAGCAAACCGAAGCATCAGCTTGCCCATATTTCGGTCGTTCATTTCTTTTTGAGCTTCAAATAGCGATTTCTTCTCAGGGATAAGCCGCAAAAGCCGAAGCATTTTAGCCTTATGAACCTTCTTGCGGATATTCGTTTCTATCAGCTTTTCAGCTTCTTTGAGCTTGTGATAATCCCCGAACGGGACTATCCGAACAAATGTGTCAAGCAGTATGTCTTTGCCGCAGCCCGCAAGTTCCGTGATTTGCTTGGATGTCGATTGCTCCGGCGTATATCTGCCGATTGCATTGGGCTTGGCAAGTTTAACCTCAACGCGCAAAATCCCCTTTGCGGATTTGTCTCCGGTTTCGGCGTGGCAATCACAGACGCTAAACGTGATGCCGTTGGAGTTCCCCTCAAGGTCAAAGCTAGCCTTTTCATCCCTGCCATCTTTAGCGCGCTTAGGCGTAAACCCTTTGGCCTTGCCTATTTTTCTTAACACCTTAATATACGCGGCCACGTTTTCCCCTGCTTCAATGTTGACGGCGAACGTAATGGCGGTTATCTTGAAATCGTTCAGCTTAAAACTGCTCCCAAATGTTTCCGCTATAAATTTTTTCAGCAGTTCCCGCAGTTCTTCAATATTATCCTTCTTTGGTTTCCATAATTTATCCGCGCCACCGCATTTGAAAAGTTCTGCTGGGGTAATGTCCAGAATGACCTTGCGCCTATTGTCTTTACAATCAATTTTTATGCCCGCCGTTTTTATCGCGTTGAGTTTCTTGAATTTGGAGAATTGTTTCGTTGAAAGATTCATCGTTAATTCTAACGACAATACCGAGAACACCATAATATTTCCCCTTCTCTGAAAATTTAGGTTATTTTAATAAATGGTATATTAATTTTTGATATTTTATTTTGTTATGATGTTCTCGGATGCTGTTTTGGCTGATTGACAGAGAATTGCAATTTAACCGTTAAGATTTAGGCGGAAAGAGTTTCTTATTAAATTGTCTGTAATGAATTTCAAATAATCACATAAATTCGTCGGATTATTTCTCAAAATTCCGCTGAACATATTCATAAGAAAATCCTGAATTACGCCCATAAAGTAAAATCCTCTCCGTTCAAGCTGGCCTGACGCAGCGGGTAGTTGGAATACAGATTGACCGTACAATCGCATCTCAACAATCTTGCTCTGCCGACGGCCTGCTCCATTTCGGATTCGATAAGGTAGAACTGAATGTTTTGAAGAACCTTCTCTTCATATGCGGCGAACCGGAACTTATATCCGTTGCGTTCGACGACAGCGCTCGGGTTGATAACAGCGTCCAAATCAAATTCAACGCCTATGGCGTAAGCGAAAAGTTTGTATATCCAGCCTGGCAAATGAGGGGTTCCAATCACGTCTATATTTTCGCCCTTCCATTCGTCGCGCCCAGCCGTATTGCCGTAGTGCATACAGTTGCTGCTTTTAACAAACTTTTCACATTCCAAAAAAGTAATTGTATGCCCGAAACCCCACCGCTTCTTGATTTTTTCGATTATAGAGGGATCTTTGCGCATGTAAGACCGGCTCATGGATTTGTCATAATACTGGTTCAGAGAGCCCACGTTCTTTGCCCTGCTGCACTCGTAGAATTCCACGTTATTCCTTCCGAAATAGTATTCACATACGGTTTCATCGGCAGTAGCCGAGAGCATAATGTATTTGGTATCCCTTTTGAAATGAATAGGGTTCAGAAAAGTGACGCAATCTTCTTGTATGTTGTTTTCCTTATCGGACGCTTTTCTGAGACAAAAATGTTTGGCATTGCAAAACGACGGTATGTCAACGCCAGTCGGTTTACCCTCGTTTTTCTTGTCATACTCAATCTCCGGCAAGGTGAAAAAATTTTTTTCTTTTTCAGATAGTTTAATTGCCCGTTTTATTTTCTTGAGGATCGCGCTTCCGGGCGCGACCTTTTCTTTCAGTTTTTCCAAATCGTGAATAGCGATGTCCGTTTTGTTTTGGATACCGCTGCTGAAGATAATGTCTTCGTCGACGATAACGAGGTCATATTTCTTTGTATTTACAAAGGGGAGCATTTTATGAGTAGTTACAGCGCAACCGCTGTGGTTTTTGAAATCATCGGATTTTTTCAGGTGCTGTTTTATCAATTCCGAATACTCAGGATCGTTTTCTTTTTCCAATTTTCTCAAGTAAAGGGTCGAAGATCTGCCAGAATTATTTAGATGCTCTATCTTACTCCAAACCTCCGGTGGCAGATCGTCTTTAATTTCGTGCAGAGATGGCGATTCGATTATTCTTATCCCTATATCATTCGCCCTCTTGAGAATTTCCTGTTTGAGTTTGTTCGTTGGAACCGCGATCAAAACTCTTAGCGCCAGCTCTTTAGTCAGTCGCAAGTATGTCTCCGTTTTGCCAACGGCGGTTTGAGCCTTAATGACGTACCACTTTTTTGGCCCTGCGTTAATGGCGTATTGCAGCTGCCGTTTGAAATCTTCCGCCGCTTCCTCAATTGAAACATAGTGTTCAACGTAGTTCGGAAGGCGTTCTATCTGATGGTATTTGGGCCTCGCTGTGGATAAAATGTTTGTCCCGTGGGCACATTCGTCGCTATGAGGACAGAAGCAATCACACGTATAAGGCTTATATCCTCTGATATTCCGTAAGTCTTGCAGCCACTTTTGATATTTTTGAGGGCGGTCTTCGTAATATGAGTGTTTCCGTAGATTATCATTGAAAAACGCTGCTCCCGTTTCGACATTAACCAAATTAGTGGCTAAACCGAACAACTCCATGTGCCCCAATTGTCTATTGCCGCTTATAAACTCTTGGAATAGGCTACAGCTTGAACTGATAGTTTTTAGATCGCTTGACCTGAATGAATGATGGTTGTTTGATTTTTTATTTTCGCTGAGACTATTGGTGCTGTTCTCGCCAAAATTAACCTCTAAGTAGTTAGAGTTACTTTTTGGGAAAAATCTGCCAAAGGGTATTAGTATCTTAGTAGAGTTTGGCAGAAAATTCCCATCAAATGAAGCACCAGTAGTCTCGGCTGAATTGTTTACTACCGATACATCCAGTAATTTTTTATCATTTAATGCTACGCCAGTATCTTTAGCTAATTTCTCTATGTGCTGTTTGTAATGGTTGATTCCATACTTGTCTTCCAGATAATTTGTAGTATTTCGGATTAGCGACTCAGCGTCTATTGTCGGCAATGATTCATCGAAGTACAGCGGTCCCTTGTTGCTGCCGTAATACATTTGAACTGGACTTTTAGAGCTTGGATCGGCTTCGGGGAATATTGTTACGAGAGATTTCAGCATCAATTCAGCGGATTTGATATTTGTAACAGGAAAATCATTCAGGAAGACTACTCTGAATTTATCGTGGTCTCGGCTTGTAAAAGTATCATAAGCAAACAGCATGGGCAGATCGTAATGTTCGGCTCTGCTCTTTACTTCATCAAATGATATACCCTTGTCAAAGTCGAGAGCGAGCAACTGCATCTGCTCGAAGTTTTCTTTTCTTTTTTTGATTTTCTCGAAGTCCTCGGCATGGCTCCTGAATGTGGCCGGACAAAAAGTTTGTCCTTCTTTTGCTACTTGGTCCACAACTGATTTGATGTTTTCGCTATTGCAGGTTTTGATTTGCCCGGCAATTCTGTCGGATATTGAAATAACTTCCGAGTTCGGTTTCGATTTGTAGCTATTACAGTCAAGACTTACCTTAAATTCAATCATTATTAACTCAACCCTTTTTAATTAAATAGATTTAATCTTTTGTATGGTTGAGTTAATAAATTTAAGTAAAAAATAAAGACAGCTTCAGCCGTCCCTCGTTACTTACGCGTTCGTTTTTGGTATTGCGGTTATCCCGCTAATTGTCCACCGGGAGAATTCCTTGATTTTTTCGATTGGTGACTTTTGCATAGTGAGCCTCCTTTAAAAATTGTGCGCACAAATAAAATCGGCTGGGACTGTTCAAGCCCCAACCGAATCTATGTTGCTATGGTTTATCCTAACTTGCGCTGATGTAAAAACGGCTCGCTTTTGTTGAGCAAGCCGTCTGTGCGGTTAAAATCAGTCAAATGCTTCCATGTCATCTTCGGAGAACAGTTCTTCATCGGAGGCTCTTTTTTTGTAGTAAACCGTATCAATATGAGCCTTTAAGTTTACCTGCCACTTCCTTTTAACTTTGCTCCGCGCTTTCCATGATTTTTCCAGGCGGATAACAATCTCAGTTGTCCAAGGTTCCGGCAGGCTAGTTGCGTTACGCTTGCCTCTGATAAAAGGCTTATGCTCGGAATCACAGGCATGACGGCGTTCCTGTATTGTCCTAAATCTCCGCAATCCCCGCAACCAATTAATCTTACCCTCAAAGAGTTTATCGTTTTTTTCCCAACGGATTTCCAAGTTAGCTAGCTCGGCTTCCAATTCAATACGGTTCTTTTCACGAAGCAAACGGATATATCCCGCATTATCAAAAGCGTACAATTCTCTTTCGTAATGCCGCAGGTCAATCGTTCTGCCTTTTTCGTCTTTGACAAGATACCCCAAGAAATAACATTCATTGGGATGGCGAAAATTGAACGACTGTTTATGACGCCGGCTGTCGTTCGGATTAGTCATTATGGCTTCGAGAATATGATTCCTTTTTACTCCACCGCGATTGACGTAATCCATGCTTCGCACGTAATGATAAAGAGCGGCTTGGTCATCAAACATAAGTTTTTGAAAACCATCAACGACGCGCTTTTCACGCGCTAATTCCTGAACCAATTCCGTCGTCAATGAAATAGAGTCAGGAACTGTGCAATACACACGCACTTCATATTTCATGATTAGCTACCTCCTTTCAGGTATCTAACCACCATCGAGAATAAACACTTTATCCACCTCTTTTCTTTGAGCATGGTTTATAATTTGCGGCTTAAAGCGCGGACTCGCCGAAATCCTCTGTCAACGCCGACGACTTTGATTACCTTACGGCCCTGTTGCTCTGTAGGCGTGACAAGTTGAAAAATATCCGGCATTTCGTTTACCTCCAACCTATTTTATTGTCTGTCAGATTTTCTGCTGCGG
>JAITPE010000027.1 GCA_031289575.1 Spirochaetia bacterium
CAATAGCATAGGGCAACGCCCTATGAAACTATAGATACCATGCCACAATCACTATCTAAAGTTCATGTACATAGGCGCCGTCATACGGGTTGACGTTGCCCGGTACGCAACCTCGCACGGAAAACGGGTTCAGCCCCCTAAAATTAATTTGTTACCAGTCGAATAAGTTAAATAAGGTTGGCGCAGTCCGCCCCGATGCAAGAAAACACAAAAATGTACCGACTCTATAGTAGAAATACAATTTTGTAACTTTATGCGAATAAATAAGCGGCAAAAAACCTCGTACCGACAGCCTTAAGCGTCTGCACAGCAGCAATATCAGCCAATTAATAAAAAAAACAGCAAAATAAAGGACATGGCACGCTTCTTGCTTTATATATCTATGAACACCCGCATCGGGTGCAGCTTTAAAACTATGGAGTGTGACATGAGAAAAATCGCTATTTATGGAAAAGGGGGAATCGGAAAGTCAACGACCACGCAGAATACCGTTGCGGCGCTTGCCGAGATGGGAAAAAACATGATGGTTGTGGGCTGCGACCCAAAGGCGGATTCGACCCGTCTTCTCCTTAACGGATTAATGCAGGAAACTGTTTTAGACACATTGAGAACCGAAGGCGAAGACCTTAATCTCGATGATGTTGTGAAGGTTGGATTCAAGGGCACGCGCTGCGTCGAATCAGGCGGGCCGGAACCGGGCGTAGGCTGTGCCGGGCGCGGCATCATCACATCAATAAATCTTTTGGAACAGCTCGGCGCGTTTGATGAACAGTACAAACTCGATTATACATTCTACGATGTTCTCGGAGACGTTGTGTGCGGAGGATTCGCTATGCCTATCCGTGACGGCAAAGCCGAGGAGATATACATTGTATGTTCGGGCGAGATGATGGCCATGTACGCCGCGAATAATATTTGCAAAGGAATCATGAAATTCGCGGAGGCCGGCAAGGTGCGCCTCGGCGGGCTGATATGCAACAGCAGAAAGGTTGACCGTGAAGACGAGCTCATCGGCGCTTTGGCGGAAAGGCTTGGAACGCAGATGATTCATTTTATTCCAAGAGACAATATGGTGCAAAAGGCCGAGATCAACAAGAAGACGGTTATTGATTTCGATCCAAGTCTCACTCAGGCCGAAGAGTACCGCAAACTCGCGCTGGCGATAGAGGGCAACAAGACGTTTGTTATTCCATCACCGCTTGAGATTTCGGAGCTTGAGAAACTGCTCATGGAGTTCGGCATCGCCGACTAATAAAAAAAATCGGAGGATAATAAATATGATAATGATAAGAGCGATTATACGTCCGGAAAAGGCCGACGCGGTAATGGCCGCGCTGATGGCTGATGGATTTCCGGCAGTAACAAGAATGAATGTATCCGGACGCGGAAAACAGCGCGGAATCAAAATAGGAGACGTAACGTACGATGAGATTCCGAAAGAGCTTTTGATGATGGTAGTCAAAAACGGCGACAAGGATTTTGTTGTAAAAAAAATCATGGAGATTGCCCGCACAGGAAAAGGCTCTTTCGGAGACGGCAAAATTTTTGTCTCGCCTGTTGAAGAGATCTACACAGTGAGTTCCGGAGTCAAGGAACAAGCGGATGAAACATCAGAGGCAAAAGCATGAAAGAGGTAATGGCGATCATCAGAATGAACAAGATCAATCAGACAAAGCAGGCTCTTGCCGATGCCGGCATAACCTCAATGCACGCCAAGGAATGTCTGGGACGCGGAAGGGGAACTGTTGAAATGCTCAGCTTGGGCGGAGATGAAAAACAGTACGAGGAGATGGCAAATGATCTTGGAACCGCCGGACGCCTTATCCCAAAACGGATGATAAGCATTGTGGTGCCAAATAAGTTAGTGAAGACCGTTGTAGACACAATCATAGCCGGAAACAAAACCGGTAAAATCGGCGACGGCAAAATTTTCGTAATGCCGGTATTCGAGTCGGTACGTGTTCGTACCGGAGAAACCGGCGATGATACTTTAGATCAGTAAGGAGCGCGATATGGCTAAGTTACAGACTCTGCCCTCTGCGGAAAAATTTAAAGCGGATATTCTTGAATCGTATCCGCCGAAGGTCGCGAAAAAACGGGCGAAACAGATTATAGTAAACAAGGTTGAACAGGAAAACGTTCCGGTAATTCAGGCGAACACCAGAACCATTCCCGGCATAATAACAATGCGCGGCTGCGCGTACGCCGGATGCAAGGGCGTTGTTTTGGGCCCCACGAGGGACATCCTGCAAATAACGCACGGGCCTATAGGCTGCGGATTTTACAGTTGGCTCACCCGCAGAAATCAGACAAGGCCGGAGACGCTTGAAGACACAAACTTCATGACATACGCAATGTCAACCGACCTGCAGGAGGAGGAAATAATATTCGGCGGCGAAAAAAAACTCAAGGCAGCCATCGATGAAGCCGTAGCGCTCTTTCACCCAAGAGCCATAGGCATTTTCTCAACATGTCCTGTGGGGCTCATCGGCGATGATGTGCACGCCGTAGCCAGAGCAATGGAAGAGAAGTATCCTGATATAAACATATTCGGATTCTCGTGCGAGGGCTACAAGGGAGTGAGTCAGTCCGCCGGGCACCATGTGGCCAACAACAAGGTTTTTACCGATGTTGTCGGCCTTGATGATACTCCGAAGAAGGGTGAATTCCGCATAAACATTCTCGGCGAATACAATATAGGCGGCGACGCGTTTGAGATCGAAAGAATTATAGACAGCTGCGGAATAACGCTGCATTCCACATTCAGCGGTAATTCCACATATCAGGAATTTATAACCGCGCACACGGCCGATTTGAATGTTGTCATGTGCCACCGCTCTATCAACTATCTCGCCGGCATGATGGAAACCAAATACGGCATTCCATGGTTCAAGGTCAATTTTGTGGGCGCTGAGGCTACATCAAAATCGCTGCGAAAAATCGCCGGGTATTTCAAAGACGATGAACTCATGAATCGCGCCGAAGAAGTCATAGCCAAGGAAATGGCGGATGTAGTCAAGGTGCGCGATGATGTGCGTTCCAGATGTGAAGGGAAAACCGCGGTGCTGTATGTCGGCGGGTCAAGGGCCCACCACTATCAGGAACTTCTCCAAGAAATAGGAGTCAAGACGCTCAGCGCCGGCTACGAGTTCGGGCACAGGGACGACTACGAGGGCAGAAAGGTTATGCCAACCATATCAATAGACGCGGACTCCCGCAATATTGAGGAACTCACAGTCGAGCCCGACGCGGGCAAGTACAAAGAACGCATAGGGCGGGATGAAATGGCAAAACGCGAAGCTGAGGGATTCAGCTTCAACGATTACGCCGGTATGATGCCGGAGATGGAAGACGAGTCTCTCATCATAGACGACTGCAATCACTATGAGCTTGAGGAACTCTTGGATACGTATCATCCTGATCTGGTATGCGCCGGCATCAAAGAAAAGTACGTGGTTCAAAAACGCGGCATTCCAATGAAACAGCTTCACAGCTACGACTACATGGGGCCGTTTGCCGGCTACATAGGCGCGATAAATTTTTACAGGGAAATTGACCGTCTTCTTAACAGCAATGCCTTTAAATTTGCCAAGGCGCCCTGGGATGATAGCCCGGAAATTTCAGCTACATACGGATATAACGGATAAAGGAGAAACACCATGCTGCTTAGACATACGCCAAAAGAAATTATTGAACGCTCCGCGCTGACAATCAATCCGGCAAAGACATGCCAGCCCATAGGCGCGATGTACGCCGCGCTCGGCGTTCACCGCTGCCTGCCTCACAGTCACGGTTCGCAGGGCTGCTGCGCGTATCACCGCAGCGCGCTCACAAGGCACTATGCCGACCCGATTATGGCAAGCACGAGTTCATTTACAGAGGGCGCGTCGGTATTCGGAGGACAGGCAAACCTGCTCGAATCAATTAACAATGTATTTGCGCTATATGATCCGGAAATCATAGCGGTAAACACCACATGTCTATCAGAGGTTATAGGTGATGATATAACGCAAATACTCAACAAGGCCGCCGCTGAAAATAAAATACCTCACGGGAAGAGCGTCATGTACGCATCGACCCCAAGCTTTAAGGGATCGCATGTAACCGGATACGAGAACATGCTCTCCGCCATTGTACAAAATTTCGCGAAGAGCAGCGGGAAGAGACACAATAAAATAACAATACTTCCTTCTTTTGTTGAGCCGAGCGACATGTCCGAAATCAAATACATCGCCGAAGAACTGGGAGCCGCTTACATCATGTATCCCGACACGAGCGATGTTGTAAACGGTCCTCTTGACGGAAAGTTCCGCATGTATCCCAAGGGCGGCACGCCGAAGGCCCTTATTGAAGAATCCGGCGACTCCGAATACGCAATAGCCCTTGGGCAGACAGGTACATTGAGCGCGGCCAAGCTCCTTGACTCGAAATTCAAGGTAAAGACTAAGATCATTGATCTGCCCATAGGCATCAGCGCGACAGACGCCTTTGTTGATACATTGCGGAAAATCGCCGGCGTTTCTGTTCCGGAACAACTCGTGCGGGAACGCGGACAGCTCGTTGATGTTCTTTGCGACAAGAACCAGTATATATACGGCAAAAAGGTTTCGCTATCAGGCGATCCCGATATACTCATAGGGCTTACGCAGTTTTGCAAAGATGCCGGAATGAAAATACTGCATGTGCTTAGCGGAACTCCGTCGGGCGGAAAATTTGTCAAACGTATAAAAGAAATAGCGGGCGGCGATGTCATAGTAAAAGAGGGCGCGCAAGCCGATCTCTTTTACTTTCATCAGCTCATAAAAAATGACAAGCCCGATTTAATTTTGGGAAACACATACTGCAAGTACATAGCGCGCGATATGGATATTCCCCTGATCCGCACAGGCTTTCCGATTTATGACAGAGTCGGGCATTCTTATTTTCCAATAACAGGCTACAGAGGCGGATTGCACCTCCTGATAAAAATGCTCGACGCATTTATGGACCGTCAGGACAGGGACGCGCCGGAGGAACAATTTGAGCTTGTTATGTAGGCTCACAAAAAAAGCGCTGGGATAAAAACATGGCAGAAGTTCTGGAAGCAAGAAGACATCAGGTTTTGGAAAAAGGGCGGGACGACTACATTCTTGAATGCGGAAAGGCAAGCACCGCCGGTTCGGTGAGCCAGAGGGCGTGCGTTTTCTGCGGTTCAAGAGTTGTACTCTACCCGATAGCGGACGCGCTGCATCTCATCCACGGGCCTATAGGCTGCGCCGCTTATACATGGGACATTCGCGGTTCGCTCTCGAGCGGGCCCGAGCTTCACCGCATGAGTTTCTCAACAGACCTGAGGGAAAACGATGTTATCTACGGCGGAGAAAAAAAACTCTACCGGGCGCTGACAGAACTAATAACCGGGTACAAACCAAAGGCGGCATTCGTTTACTGCACATGCATTATAGGGCTCATTGGCGATGATGTTGAAGCAATATGCTCAAGGGTCAGCAGGGAACAGCGCATACAGGTGATACCGGTTCACTCGGAAGGATTCAAGGGAACCAAAAAGGACGGCTACAAGGCGGCCTGCGAGGCCGCCTTTAAACTCACGGGGAAAGACAGCGGCTCTCCGGTCTCTCCGTTCAGTATCAACATTCTCGGTGAATTTAATCTGGCCGGAGAAACATGGATAATTAAAGACTACTACCGCAGAATGGGAATTGAGGTTACGTCATGCCTTACAGGGGACGGACGCGTTGACGAAATAGGCAAAGCGCACAGGGCAAAACTGAATGTGGTACAGTGCTCCGGGTCAATGACTAATTTGGCAAAGATGATGCAGGCCCAATACGGCATACCCTTTATACGGGTTTCGTACTTTGGAATTGAGGATATGACCCAGGCGCTCTACGATGTGGCCGATTTTTTTGAAGATGCTGATATTACCGCACGGACGCAAAAGCTTGTGAAAGATGAGGTGTCGGCGCTCTTGCCCCGCCTTGCCGAATACCGGAAAGACCTCGAAGGCAAGAAGGCGGCTGTATATGTCGGCGGCTCGTTCAAGGCCTTTTCAATGGTAAAGGCGCTCAGGCATCTCGGCATGGAAACGGTTGTCGTCGGCTCACAGACAGGCTCGGCCGAGGACTACGAGTATCTCAAGGAAATAACAAACCGCGGAACCATTATTTGCGATGATACAAATCCGCTCGAACTCTCCGGCTTTGTTTTGGAAAAAGCCGCGGATCTTCTTATAGGCGGAGTCAAGGAACGGCCTATTGCCTATAAAATGGGGATAGGATTCTGCGACCATAATCATGAAAGAAAAGAGGCTCTCGCGGGCTACGAGGGAATGTTCAATTTTGCCAAAGAGATACACGCATCGGTAACAAGCCCCGTATGGAAATACTCACCGGCGCGCATAAAAGCACAGGCCGCGCAAAGGAGAAAGAGTCAATGAAAGAGCGCAATGCAAAAGTACCGGACACTGAGGATTATGTTTCCACAAGAAACGCGTGCAAGCTATGCTCCCCATTGGGAGCATGCTTTGCGCTTCGCGGCATTGAGGGATGCATCCCTCTCATTCACGGCTCACAGGGCTGCTCCACATACATAAGGCGTTACGGCATAAGCCATTTCAGGGAACCCATTGATATTGCCTCATCAAACTTCACCGAATCCACAGCCATTTTCGGAGGCAAAGACAATCTCTTCACCGCATTGGAGAATGTAACAAAATCGTACAGGCCGCAGGCCATAGGCGTAACATCAACGTGCCTGTCCGAGACAATCGGCGAGGACGTTCAGATGTACATCAGACAGTATGAATCGGAACGCCGCCGGCTCGACAGCGGCAAGAATTTTCCTGAAATATTTTACTCATCGACCGCAAGCTACAGGGGAACTCACATCGACGGCTTCCACGAGGCAATATGGTCGGCGGTTACAAAACTCGCAGGCAATGAGCCGAGCGGCAGGAAACGCGCGCGGTTGAATCTCATCTCGGGATTTGTATCATCTGAAGATATAAGGGAGCTGCATTCAATACTCACTTCGTTTGATTTGCCATACACATTGATGCCCGATTACTCGGAGAGCCTTGACGGCGGCTCATGGGAAGAATACCAGAGGCTCCCTGAGGGCGGAACAAAAATATCAGACATAAGGCGAATGAAAGATGCGCTCGGAACAGTTTATCTTGGCAGCCCGGCTCTTCCGGAAAAAGACGCCGGACTATGGCTGCAGAATAATTTCGGCGTGCCGGTCACGCATGTTGACCTTCCTATAGGAATCGAAAACTGCGATTCATTTTTCGCAAGCCTTTCGCGGATTACCGGCAAGAGCGTGCCCGAGATATGGGCAAAGCAAAGAACCCGCCTTATAGACGCGTACATAGACGGACACAAGTACTGCAACGGCAAACGCGCCATCATATACGGTGAAGAGGATTTTGTAACCGCCATAGCATCGTTCATGGATGAAATCGGCATTACGCCTGTGATAGCCGCGACAGGCGCCGAGAATAAAAATTTCCGCGGAAGAATCGAGGCCGCGCTTAAAAATACGCGGCGCAAAACAGAGATAATAGACAACGCCGATTTCTCAACAATTCTTGAAATGGCGGAAGAATTGCGGCCCGATTTCGCGATGGGCAGCAGCAAGGGATTGTACCTGTCACGGAATCTAAATATTCCTTTGATTCGCTGCGGTTTTCCCATTCATGACAGAATAGGCGGCCAGAGGATTTTACATCTTGGATACAGAGGCACCATAAACCTGTTTGATATGGTATGCAACGCAATCATGCAGTCAAAACAGGACAAAGTCTCAAGCGGATACACATACATTTAGAGGCAGACATTGGAATTTAAAAATCATCCCTGTTTCAACGATCAGGCGCGGCATTCGACTGGACGCATTCATCTTCCTGTGGCAAGGAAATGCAATATACAATGTAATTTCTGCAACAGAAAATATGATTGTGTAAATGAAAGCCGTCCCGGTGTGACGAGCAATATTCTCTCTCCGGAACAGGCGCTGTCCTATATGGGATTGGTTCTGGAAAAGGCGGAGAATATATCGGTCATAGGAATAGCCGGCCCGGGAGACCCTTTTGCCAATCCCGATGAAACCATGAAAACTCTGGAGTTAATCCGCGGACGTTATCCAAATAAAATTTTGTGTGTGGCTACAAACGGGCTCGGCCTTCAGGACTGCGCCGGGCGTCTCGCCGGACTCAACATATCTCATGTTACGGTAACGGTCAACGCCGTTGATCCGGAAATAGGCGCGAAGATTTATCCGTGGGTTCGCGTGGAGCCGAAGGTATACAGAAAAACCGACGGCGCCAGGCTCCTGCTTGAAAGGCAAACCGGCGGAATCAAAATGCTCAAGAGCATGGGCATAAGCGTTAAGATTAACACGGTAATCATTCCAGGCATAAATGATGAACACGCGGCTGATGTAGCCGAGTATGCGGCAAAGTTAGGGGCCGATGTTCAAAACTGCATCCCCATGATGCACGTTGAAGATACCGCCTTTGAAGGCATGCCCTCCCCCGATAGTAAGGCCATGACAAGGCTCCGCGAGGCTGCGGGCAAATACCTTCCGCAGATGTCTCACTGCGCCCGCTGCCGTGCC
>JAITPE010000048.1 GCA_031289575.1 Spirochaetia bacterium
CTTCTATAACGTTTTTAATAATTCCGGGGATCTCGCGCAGCTTGTCAAATTCAGTATCGTACACAACGCCTATATTTAATGTTGCCCTTCGTTCGTTCATGCGCTTAAAATTGTGGAGCTCCGAACCGGTGAGCGCCGCGTTCGATACGACGATCTGTTCTCCGGTTACGCTTCTTATGCGGGTTGTCTTTATGCCTATGTGTTCAACCGTTCCCTGAATATTATTGATAGCAATGAGGTCGCCTATTTCAAAGGTGTTGTCAAAAAATATAGAGAAATAACTGAAGATATCCTGCAGAACAGCCTGTGCGGCAAAGGCTACGGCAATGCCTCCGACTCCGAGGCCCGCTATGAAAGCCGACACCTTTATGCCGATATTATCGAGAAAAAGCAAAATGCCTGTCACCCACAGCGCGAGCCGCAGGATGTTCATTATCACAGAACTCACATGTTTGCGGGCGCTGATATTCCCGCTCCTCGCCGCCCACGAATTGTAGAGCCAAAAATGAATAACCGAGAGAAGAAAGCGGATTACAAAAAAAACACATATAAGCAAAATCGCTGCCTTGAGAAATGTGTATAGTTTACTATTCAACCTGAGCTGAATCAAACACGTATAGAACAGCAAAAAATACGCCAGAGGCACCACATGATTCTTTATTGAATTTACAATAACATCGCCGTACGCGGAAGATGTCTTCCCGGTGACGCGTATAATTCTACTTAAAACAACGCGCCTTATGATCATCAAAAAAAGACATCCGGCAATCAATAAGGCCGCGGCAATAGAATACTCAAGAATGGAGTTTCCGAAATAAACTGTTTGTCTCAATAGTTCAAGCATGATTTACTGCCAGTTCAGGTTACTGCCTTTAGGATACTTCACGCGGTACGCTGTTTTAAAAATTTTTGTTTCTCCTGGTTTCAGCTCGTACTCCCATGTTATTACGCCGATATCCTCTTTGTTTACCGTCGGCTTTGTTGTATCCTTTAAAAGCTCAACCGATATTTCTTTGGATGTCGACAGCGGATACTGATCTTTAAGTACCATTTTTACAGGCTTGTTTTGATTATTGCGGACAGTGAGTTCGTAGACAAACTCTCGCGTTTCGCCGCCGCCGAACAATTCGCCGCTGCTGTAATCCTTGAGCTGCTCGCGCTTTACAACAACCCTTTTATCTGTTCCGAGTGTGAGCGAGAGCTTTTCCTGAGTTGATGATGTTTGAATGTAGGTCTCTCCCATATACGTGCCGTCATAGGTAATGTTCGCGGCGCCGTTAAGGAGATTCAGCTTTTCCCAGTTTGAAATTTCGGCAAGCACATAGGTTTCGTAGTCAAGCTTTGGAACGCAGTAGTATTTGAACGATGCCGGAACATTCTGCGTTCCAAGATCTATGTTCTGTTCTTTCCCGTTTCCTGGAATGGAGTACGGCAGGGCGATGTTGTAGGTCAAGTTGAGCTGTGTTTCTATTGGACGAATAGAAACATCATCCTCCGCCTTCTCCGCCTTTTCATACTCCACTAATGTGTCTGATTCGTCGGCGTATGTATAGCTGTTTTGGATTGCCTCCTTGCTTTTTTTTTGCAAGATATGTTCAATCTGCCTCAAAAACCAGGCGTTGAACAACGGAGCGGTTTTGCCTGCGCTCGGCGATGAGGTTGTGAGGGTGAGCTTTACCTTGTCCCATTCGATTCCGCTGGTTTGCCTTACCTTTGCCTTTGACACAATCTGTACCGGTTTATCGGTTGACGCGACATTGATGTCGTAGAATGGCGACCACGAAGCCGCGGATGTATAGTAGGTGACCGTAAACAGGCATTCATTTGCCGCGGGCGAGGACAGGCTGAGTTTGAGCGAGGCTGATGTTTTGCTGTTTCTGGTTTTTTCCTGCTCAAGCTGATGCGTCAGGTTTTGCACCGATTCCCTAAGTTTTATTTCTCTTTCTTTATAGGTTCTGATTGTCCTTTCCAATTCGGCCGATTTGGCTCCGTAATAATCAATGGTTTTGCCAAGCTCATCTATGCTTATGCTGCTCTTCTCGGTTCCCTCCGCCTTTTTGTCGGCGGCCTTCTTGAGGAGCGCGAGCATATTGTTGTTTATCTTTATAGCGGCGCTTACTTCATCCAATTGCTTTTGCTGCTCTTCCAATTCGCTCTGTAGTTTTTTCACCTGCTGCCCCAGATTCTCCCCTGCGAGATAATCAACGGAAAACTCAAATGATGAAACCATAACTCCGTTTGTTGTCTTCACCTTGATGCTGTTCCTGTCGAGCTTTGGGCTGAGACCTTCTATACGCAGTTCGCTGCTTCCTTTCACAAGCTGAGCTTTCGCGGCATGAACGAGTTCCGCTCCGTTGAAAAATACCGATGCCTCTTCTACATTAGATTTTACTGATTTTACCGGTTCCGGCTCCGCCGTGAGAAAAACGGCCGCCGAGAATATAAAAGATACTGACAAGGCAATCCTTAATTTCATGTGCTGCTCCTCTTGTATGTAATGCAGGCAATGAATTAATGTAAAGAAGCCCGTATGGATTGTCAATCAAAATTGCAAGAGATTCACGGCACACGGCGCTGAAACCCTTGCAAGGGAGACGCGATTAATCGCGTATATTGTTTTACAGAGCTCATCTAAATTATAACAATAATTTTCCTCATTTTTCACCTATTTCGTATTTAGCTTATTCACAAGTTTTTCAAAATCGCTCATATAATTGCGGTCCTGAATCACGCGAAATTCGCTGTATTCCGATATGGCTTTTTCATTGGCTTGCTCTTTGCTTACTTTACCCAACCCTTTTAGAATGGGATAGTCGTTCAATTTCAAAAATCCGCTCATAAACTCAATCCACTGTTCCATCGTAGTGGGCAAGTGACGTTCTGCACGTATTTCAGCCATATCCAGAAAAGCCGAAACCACTAATGCAAGGCGTTTCAGTTCTTTCTCTTCGAGATAGTTTTTGGCAACGGTCACATCAGTCTTCAGGATTTTGCCGTCCGGCGCATATTTCCATGTCTGCAATCCCATATTGTCTTTGCTCCGGTCAGCGCGGTCGTAGATAATTTCAGCAGCCGTCCCACCCGCAACGGCAAAATGCAGTTGATTTTGAATAAAGGCGAAAAAATGCCGGGCAATTTCGCTGTTTTTTTCATAGTCGGAAGCAAGTGCAAATATATCAGTTATCTTCAGATAGATACGGCGTTCTGAAAGTCGGATTTCGCGAATGCGCTCCAGCATCTCGCGGAAATAACTTTCATCGAATTTATTGCCGTTCTTAAATCTGTCATCGTTAATAACAAATCCCTTTTGAATGTATTCATGCAAAACACGGGTTGCAAACTTGCGGAATTGTGTAGCTTTAACGGAATTAACGCGGTAACCTACGGAAATAATTACATCTAAATTGTAGAACTGTATTTCTCTATTGACTTTTCTTTTACCCTCATTGCGAACTACTCGAATTTTTCGAGTAGTTGAAATCTCGTCTAATTCTCCATTTTTGAATATTTCCTGCAAGTGATATGTTATGGTATGCTCCTCTACATCAAACAAATTTGACATTATTTGCTGGCTCATCCACATATTCTCATCAGCAAAATAAACTTCTACTTCGGTTTCGCCCTTTTCATTAGTGTAAAATGTCAATCCAACACGCTCGGGCATTTCTTTACTGAATTTCTTTCGCCATTCAATAATTTGACTATCAATTTCTTTTTGGAGATTATCTTCTTTTTTCATATTTATTCTGGTTATATCACAACAAATACGATAAAAATATTAGGGGCTGAACAGAGACGCGATTAATCGCGTCCATTCCTAAAAACTTATGGAGAAAAACGGCCGCTGATAATATAAAAGATACTGACAAGGCAATCCTTAATTTCATGTGCTGCTCCTCTTGTATGTAATGCAAGCAATGAATTAATGTAAAGAAGCCCGTATGGATTGTCAAGGAAAATTGCAAGAGATCACGGCACACGCCGCGCCTATTGTCCGCCCGCCATATCATTCTGCGGCTGCTCTCGCAGCCGCAGAATTAATTCAACAGTAAAAGAACTTTTAAAGTTTGAAACCGTACGCCGCGTTAATAGTAAACGCTCTTGTTTTTACATCCGTAACTAGATCACCATCCTCTGTGTATGCGTATGTTAAATCACTTCTGAATTTGGCGAATAGTAAAAGATTTCCGTTTGCCACATCCAAATTAACGCCGGCGTCTATGAAGAAGCCGAGAACGCTGCTTGTGTCCGCAGAGAAATTTTCGGAGCTGCTGCCTACTTTTATTTTCGCATCGTTAGACAGCGTTAAGCCATAGTACAGGCCGCCGCCTATCATGAATATACTGGGATACCAGTGCACGCCTAAAGGAATAGTGAGGTAGCTTAATTTGAAAGTTATTTCACAATCCGAAATGAATGTGTTTTTTTCATAAACAACCTTAAACGGTACACTGTCATAAGAAAGTCCGGTTGTGAGTGATACGGAATCGTTAAAGAAATAATCGAATCCGCATCCTATGCTCCATGCAAAGGAATACTTTGTCGTACCATCTTTAAACCAGGTTGTGTTGCTGCCGTTGGTTAGATAATAACTTAAATCCGCTCCTGACCATACCGTAGCTGTTCCGCTTGACGCGCCAAGTCCAAAGCCCGGAGTTATAAGCATATCACCGTTGCTAAATGCAAACAATGAAGAACTACCCGCAAATAATATGCAGGCAGAAAAGATAAGTTTTTTAAACATACGTCCTCCAAAAAAAAATTTATTTTTTCCACTTGTATAAGTGCGGGTAAGACGCGAGAAATCCTCGCTTCTTAGCGGTAAGACAAAAGGCGGCAATGGGTTATTTGTTAAATGGTGAATGAATGGAACGGCCGAGGCGGAGGAAGCTGTAAGGCAATTTACGAATTTATAAGCATATGTGGCTGCCCCCCCATCATATGTGTAGTAGTTTTAATAGCTTTCATAAAATTCTCCTTTACACAAAAAAATAGAAACATCAACTTTAGCAATATGCTTTATCAGTGTACCACGGTCAAGACTTTCTTTATTTAAAACCGAAAAATCGAACTTGAGAAATTATAAAAAAATCTTGTTGATGTTTACACGATGATTATATTTGAATATACGATTATTTTCGCTTTGAATATTTTTCATAGAATTTTATTAATTCTTCTTTTTTGATTTCCCCCTTTGCCAAATCAATTATTTTTTTATACAAGATTTCGTTCCTGCAGTTAAGTGTATATTGATTGATATCTAAAAATATCAATGAGCTTGTCAATGCTGTTCTTTTATTCCCGTCAATAAACGGATGATTTTGACAAATATGAAAGGCGTACGCGGCCGCCATTGCCGGAATTGATTTATGCAAATATTCCCCGTTAAAGCCGGATTGAGGAATATATATTGCCGAACTTAATAAATTTACATCCTTAACGCCGTATATTCCGCCGTAATTTCTTATTTGATCTTCCAGAATAATCAATACTTCAGATAGTGTTAAGAAAGTAATCATTTTATTCGGAAAGTTTTTTTAAAACATTTCCATATTTATTATTTATTTTTTTCAATGATTCCAATATATTCCTTTCTTGGTTATTATCAATTTGCGGAGAAAGTATCAAATTTTTGCCGTCGGTACTCACTTCAAAGGTCGTTTCGCTGGTTATATTTAACATTTCCATAATAGGCTTATCAATTACCAAAGCGGAGCTATTCCCATGCCGAATTAATTTTTTAATCATACTTCATCTCCAAAATATTCTTTCATATAGTATAAGTATACATATTGTGTATACTTGTCAAGTATTTTTTCGCTTTTCCCTTCGCCTCAAATATCAAACTGGTAGCGATTTAAAATTGGGGGTCTAATCCCAATTAGTCAAGCTGCCTTTTCTCCAGCCCATACAGATTTATGCGGCC
>JAITPE010000081.1 GCA_031289575.1 Spirochaetia bacterium
TTAACGCCCCGCCCTGTTGAAACAAGAATTTTTTTGCCCTTAAGCGGAATGCCGACGCGCTCCTCAAGCCTTTTTAAAAATCCCCTGTCGTGAGCAATATTTTTTAATGACAGATCAACCCCATTAGGCGCCACATGAACTTTTTCGCGCCCGGCTCCTCTTTTGAGACACTCATCTGCTGTCGCGCTGCTCACCGCGATAACAGCGTCGATATTGTTCTTCAAGTTATCGCCGATTCTCCTTTGGTAGACGCTGTTTGGATAAACAGCGTCGAGCCCATGAAATGTCACGATTGTTTTAACATTGGAATATTTCTTTACACTCCGGCAGCAGAGCCCGATCAGCCCGTCATTGAAATAGACATGCGTTATGTCCTTGTCGGCTTCAAGAACCCGCCGTATTCTCCTGCTCAAAGTAAGGAGCCAGAGCACGCGTGAGGCTCCATCGGGAAGTTTAAGCATGACCGTATCAACGCTTTTCGAAATTCTTGTGTAAAGCTCAAAGCAGTGATTCTCCATTCCGCCGACACTTGGCGGAAACTTGTGGGTTACAAAGAGCAGTTTTATTTTTTTATTTTTCATTTTCAGTCTCTTTCAAGCCTTTCTTTATATCGGCCGATAAAAAAAGATATATCATAAATCCGGCAAGAATCCAAAAAATCTGCCTGCCCCTTCTCACCAAAGATGCCGTAACCCAGGTCTCGCTGCCGGGAATGTTGACTAAGGAGAACATCAGCTTATTTCCAAATTCCTCAAGGCCGAGCTGGCCGGGTATAAAAAAACCGGCCGAGCGGAACAGCATTGACGATAGGTCAAATAGTATGCAAGAGAGAAATCCTGCGTCAATGCCGAGCGCGTAAAAAATAACATAGTACTCCATGGAACCCACAATTCTGTGCAGGAGCGAGAGAAAAAACACAAGGTAAAAAGCGCCGCGCTTCTTATGGTAAAATTCAATGAGTTCATTATCTATTTGCATAAGTCCATCGGCGGCGCGCTGCATTTTTTGGAAACGTCCGAACAGTTTTTTTATAAGCGCCGCCGGTGCGCCCAGAAAGCCGCGCCTTGTCTTTAAGGCGTAAACAAAATATAAAAACGCGGCCGATATCAGCACGCATACGGCGATGCTTGCCTGCTGAAGGCTGCTGAAGGCAAGGCGCTGAAACATGAGCGCGACGCCGAAAATAAGAAGCGCCCCGCTTGAAAGAACGATCATTATTCTTGATAGAAGAAGCGAGGCTGCGCCGTCAAGGTAATCCACATTGAGTTTATCCTTGAGAAGAATGCCCTTGAGTGTTTCTCCGGCTATTACGTTTGTCGGGTTTATTTGGGCAAGGCTTTCGCCTACGAGCCTTATGTTAAAAAGATGCAAAAGGCTTTTCCATGGAAGCGGAGAGAGAAATGAGCGGAACCACGCAAAGACCGCTATGAACTGCGAGGTGAATGTTATGAGTATCGCAGCGGCAAAGAAGCCGCCTATCATGTTCATTTGAACAATGAGGGAATCGATATCGGTATTGGCTATTACGGCATATATCAGTATAATCCCCAGAAGCGCTCCGGCGATTTTTATGATAAGGCGCCCTCGGGGCCTTTTTGTTTCGCTCATGCGTTTGCGCCTTGTTTGCCGCCCGCTGTTTTCTCCAAATCATCAATGCGGTGTATAATATTGCTGCGCTCCTCTATATCATGAAGCAGCTCGGCGTTAAGGCAAAAATTCGCGGCCTGGTACGAGTAGGCCAGCAGATTATCTATTATTCCATCGCCCATAAGTCCGATTATTTTTTTGTTCTCAAGGGCCGCGGTCAAGGGAGCCGGTTTATCAAAGCCTATAATGAGGCAGTCATAGAATGGCAGTGCGCCCTTGGGTTTGGCGCTGTCCTCGGTTTCCGGCAGAACAAGCGGAGTGCGCACGGCGGCCAATGTTGTTTTGGGCTTCTCGCTTTTGATCCACTGCGTGTGAGAGTCATAGTACGGGAAAAGTTTTTTCGCTATGTTATAGAAGAAATCGCCCGCGCCGCGCACGAGCGTCTCTACATGGTTCATGCTGACGATCTGGCCTCGCATTATGCGTACAGTTTCGTCTCTGGAAACAACGAGCATTGGGTTTTCGCTCCTGAACTCGTGTATGTCGGTCAGCAGTTTTTTGAGTGATTTTATATCATCAATAAAAAAATCCTGCGCGAAAATTGAGGAAACTATCTCTTTCTTTTCCCTGTCGTTGAAGATCAGCGCGCTTCCGTTTATCAGCGGAACAAATAAATTCTTGAAAAAAAGAACGCCCCCTTCCAAAAAAACCGGAAAGTCATTGTTGAAGACCTCAATGGGGCTTACTTTATTTTTATCAATAATTTTCCATTGGGTACCGACGCCCTTTGTGACAAGATCAATGTCCCCGTCTTTTATCTCAAGCATTGTGTTAATGACATCATACGGAACAAGGCGTTCCCTTAGCTGCTCCAATACCTTTTGGTTGCGCGAGCCGGGATCCTTGCCAACTTTCTTGAGGTACTCATCGCTGTAATTCCAGTCTACGGAACTCACCTCCGGAGATTTCACCTCAAATTTATAGACGAAGTCTTCTATCTTTGCCTGGCGTTGATATATCAGCGCCTGTATTATCATTGTCATAAGCGTGTTGTATCCGTTTATGCCGTATCTTTCATGGAGCATATCGTATACGGGATTATCCTTGTTATTATCATCATCATCGTACATAAACGAATGCAAAAGATTTACGAAGTAATATATTTTTTTGTCTATTTCAAAGTTTCGCTGTTCCTTTTCTTTCTTCACCAAATCGGAATCCTCACCGTATACATCTTCTTTTTTGAGGTCTTCCATGAGGATCAGCTTTTCTTTAACATGCTTTTGAATGCTATCCTTCTTATCGTCGTTCAGGCGCTGAAAGGCAAACGCGTCACACAAATATTTTTTAAACTCGCGCTCAAAGTTTGCCCTCTCCATCCATTTTATGTTGTCGTAGCTCGCGGCCGCCAGGGGCTGCTCTGTAAGCCAGTTCCGGATCATGCGCAAATAATTAAATGATGTCGGGTTATCAATCGACTCATCGTTGAGAATATTCATCGTTATAAGCGGAAGCCTGGCGAGCAGTTCGCTCTGCATGGCGTACACATCGGCGAGCGCCTTTAAAAGTTTTTTGGACGGTATAAGGCGTTTCTTGAATCCAATATTAAAGCGGTTATTGCGCCGCGCCAGGTATCTTATTTTGAAAAATTTGAACGGCTTGAAACGCCTGTAGATTTCGTCTATATAAAGAGACGTATCGGTATGAGAGTGATCCGAAAACTGAGCGGGTTCCTGTTTGGCTGATTTCGCGGCCGGTTTTTTTTTCTCGGCCCTTATATCCCTTGTATCCTTTACCTCTTTTGTTTCCTTTGTCTCCTTTACATCTTCCAGTTCCATCGCGGCCTTGTCAGGGCAGTTTTTTATAAGACCGATGATAGTCTTATAGCGCTCATCCGGACTTATTCCAAGATTAGTGATATATGAGCGCACAAGGCTCATCGTAGAAGGCGGAATTTCTTTGTTGGATATAAGATAACGCGCCTTGCGCTCAAGGGCTTTGTTGTCTTCGGTCGTACTCATGTTTACCAGTTCTCTGTTGTATAAATTAATATAGGCCGGCAGGCGTCAACTTTATTTTAGCGGTATTATTCTTGACAAAAAATAAAGCGCTTTCGTCCATAATCGTAAAACAAACAGGAGCGGACGCTTGACATTTAAAGAACGAATCGGCATAATTCTTGAAGACTCTCTTAAAGAGGCAATAAAAGACGGGGTTTTCCCGAACGCGGATTTTCCGCCTTTCCGCATAGAGTACCCCAAAGAGCAAAAATTCGGGGACTATGCCGTTCCATTCGCGATTGCCACGGCCAAAATTCTGCGCTGTTCGCCCATGGAAACCGCCGAAAAGCTGAAGCCATACATAGAAAAACATTCCTTAGTAGGGCGCGTTGAGATTGCCGCTCCCGGCTATATAAATATATTTGCCGCCTTTGGTGAGCTCTGCTCAAATCTGAAACATATAATATCGCAGGACAGGGAGTACGGGCGCAGAAAAAAGGACAATCCCAGAAGAATAAATATTGAATTTGTATCGGCCAATCCCACAGGCCCGCTTAACATAGTCTCGGCACGCGCCGCCGCTTTGGGTGATACAATAGCCAATCTGTTCGAGGCATCCGGAGACAAAGCCGAAAGGGAGTTCTATGTAAACGATTACGGAAATCAGGTGTATCTCCTTGGGCGCTCGGTGCTTGCCCGCATAAGGGAACTACAGGGTACAGGAACAGAAACAGACTTTCCCGAAGACGGCTACCATGGCGCCTATGTCAAAGACATAGCCGCCTACATTGTACAAAACTTCGGCAAAGAGCTCGGCGCGCTGAACGGTGAGGAAGAACTCATAGCGTTTTGCGCCGTGCATGCGGTGGAGCGCAATGTTGCCGGACAGCAAAAAGACCTCAGCGGCTTTAACGTTACATTCGACCGCTGGTTCAGAGAGAAGAGCCTTCACGAAGCCGGCGCTGTGCAAAATACCTTTGGTCTTTT
>JAITPE010000093.1 GCA_031289575.1 Spirochaetia bacterium
GAATACCTTTATAGGCTCGAAAACGAATCCCTTGCTCCCATTGCCGCCCGTTCATCCGAAAGCCTTGGCCGTGAACATGCTGAAGAGCCTCATCCGTACAGGACTCCCTTTCAGCGCGACAGGGAACGCATTATCCACTCAAGGGCATTCCGCAGGCTTGAGTACAAAACGCAGGTTTTCATAAACCGCGAGGGCGACCACTACCGCACGCGTCTTACTCACACAATAGAGGTCGCCCAGATTGCCAGAACAATCGCCAGAGCGCTTCGTTTAAATGAGGATCTCGCGGAGAGCATCGCTCTGGCGCACGATCTGGGACATACACCTTTCGGCCATGCGGGCGAAAGGGTACTCAACGGCCTGCTGGCACAGCATGGCGGCTTTGAACATAATGTTCAAAGCCTTCGCGTAGTTGATATACTCGAAGAGAACTATCAGGATTTCAAGGGACTCAACCTCTCGTGGGAAACCCGTGAAGGCATCATAAAACACGCGTCGAAAATGCCTTCGGAATACGCGGCCTCATTTCATCCGGATGAAATGCCTTCGCTCGAGGCGCAAATAATTGACCTGTCCGATGAGATTGCCTATAACAACCACGATATTGACGACGGAATAAGCTCCGGCATTATTGATATTGATGAGGCCGCGGAACTTGTCATTTGGAAAATGGCGCGCGAGCGGTGTACGCGATTGCCCGCGGAAAAGAAACTGCTCACAAGAACCATTGTGCGCAACATAATAAATATCATGGTGTCCGATTTCATCAGCCAAACGCTGCTCAAAATCAAATCTATGGGGATAGAAACCTGCGCCGATGTAAGAAAGGCGCGCTCGCGTGCGGTATGTTTAAGCAGCGAACTTGAGGCTGCAAACGCCGAAGTCAAAGACTTCTTAAAGAAAAAACTTTACCGCGATTACCGCCTTTCCCGAATGAATATGAAAGCCGAGCGCGTTGTCAGGGAACTGTTCAGCATATACACAAATCACCCGGAGACTCTTCCGGATCATTTTTACGGAAAAAACAGCGGGGACGATTTACTTAAAACGGCAACAGATTACATAGCCGGAATGACCGACCGCTTCGCGATTGAGGAACACAAAAAACTCACCGACTTGGATGTGAGCGCGTTGTAAAAATAAATGTCATGTGCTTGACAAATTAGCCGGATACAATGGAGAGTATTTTACAGCGGAACATGATTGTGCAAGAACAAGGGTGAGAAAGGAGATAATGGTAAGAAATGAAGAAATATATCTATACACTCATAGGACTTTCAATAATCGGAACTGTTTTATCGGCTGCCATGTGGCTTTTGATTTATTATCCGAATGCCCTTCTGGGCAGTGAAATCTACAATCCCTATATAGCGATAGCCTCGTCGGCTTGGTCGAGAATACTTAGCGTCATAAACATTCCGCTTCCCGTTTTGAGTATGTTTATGTATACATATATAATATTCATACTCCTTGTGGCCGATTACGCAAAGAACCGGTACCCGGTTTTTTCGGCCTCGCTTATTATCCCATTCTCGGGCATTGTGCTTTTGATCAATTTGGTATCCTTTATTGTTATATCCGTTACAGCGGCAGTGAGCCTTTTGTACGCGCTGTCGCTTGTTTTGAACATTGCCCTATTTGCGATCTGCGTTAAATTCTACTTTAATCTTTCAATAAAAAATGAGCGTTCACTTGTCAGAGTAATAAAAAACATATTTGAGAACCCAGGCAACAATTCCGACAGAAGGGCGGCGATAGCCTATTCAACTCTTTTTGTATTTTTGCTCGCGTCTACGCTCGTTTGCGCGGATTACATAGTAAAGCTCAAGAATCCTGTCCGCTCTGTTTCCGAAAAAGACATGAATACATTCATGAGCAACTTCTATTCATCGGAAATTGAAAGCGCCGAGCTGCCCGAAAGCACAATACGATTCGGCAATGACGAGGCTAAAATCACAGTGATTGTGTTCACCGATTTTCTCTGCGGCGCCTGTTACAATTTTTATCAAACCGAAAAATATATCATATCGCGTTTTGGGGAAAAAGTCAAATTTGTATCGTACCATTACCCTCTCGACACGAACTGCAACAGCAATATTGACGAGACCGTATACGTTAATTCATGTTTGGCATCAAAGACTATCCAAACCGCGGCCGACATGGGCATTCTTGATAAGTTCATTATCCATTACTTTAAAAGTCACCGGGAAATATCACATGATTACAGCCTTGACAAGGCCCTCATGGTTTTTGATCAAACCGGACTTGGAAAAGAACAGAGAAAGGCTTTTGAAGAAGCGCTCAATTCAACAGAAGCGGATTCCAAGATAAGCGCTCATCTCAAGGCCGCGGCCGAGATGAAGATCGACGGGACGCCCACAATCTTTATAAACGGCAGAAAAATATCGGGAGTGCCGCCCAAGGAAATGCTCGAGGCGCTTATCGCAAAAGAGCTCGAAGGCAAGTGAAGCATACAAAGGCGTCACCACGGAAAATAAACTAATGTAAGCCCCGCTTCGCATAAAAACACAAAAAAAATGACCGGAAAAACTTGACTTATTTTTTCATTATGAGTAATATATAGCAGGCTATATTATTATATCCACACTACCTTTTAA
>JAITPE010000111.1 GCA_031289575.1 Spirochaetia bacterium
TTGATGTCGCCTATTGCCGAAAAAAGGGCCTCCTTCACCTTCTGGCTTGTTATATCGGCATTGTTGAATTTCCGGTTGTTGAAGGGGATAATCCTTCCCTTATATTCGCCGCCGATGATTCTTATGCCGGTTTTCTTCATGCTTTACATAGAAATTACAATATGTTCAAAATACAATAATTTTTTAAAAACAATATCAAACCCATAAAACCTTTTTTAAAATATGGCCGCGCATAACGGTTGACAACAACATGAAACAGATTAAAATGAACCAAAATATATGGAGAAATCTATGCGCTTTAAGCAGCCGTTTCATAAACAGCTTGTAAAAGAGTTCGATTTATATATAGCAAAACAGAACGGACTTTTTCCCAAAAACGAAACGCTTACTATTGACCTTCATGTCCACGACAGCGCCGGCAGCGGAGACGGAATAATCAGCGGGTTTCCGGGCAGTTTCATCGGTACCGGTGAACTCATAGGCATTCTTAAAAAACGCGGGTGCGACACCTTCACCGTCACAAACCGCAACAGCGCGGAGAGCTGCCGCAAAACGCTCCGCGGCGATGTTATTACAGGCGCCGAATTTATATGCGCTGTTCCGGACTACGGCCTTGATGTACATGTCCTTGCGTACGGCTTCACCGAGCCGCAGGAAAGGGAACTCGCCGGACTCGGCATATTATATGACTTCCTTAAATACACAAGAAAAAACGGCATCCCTGTAATATGGGCGCATCCGTTTGACGGCTGGGAAAAAACAAATACGCCCGCGCCGGCTTTTTTTGAAAAGATGTTCCTTATATTTGAAAACTTTGAGGCCGTAAACGGCTCAAGGAGCATAAGGCAAAACCTCATGGTCAAAGAATTTGCCGCGGGCATCACAAAAAAAACAACCGATATTCTGGCGAAAAAATTTAAAATACATCCCGAAGAATATACCCGTGACCCGTATAAAAAAAATTTTGCGGGCGGCTCGGACAGCGGAACCGGTCTCTTCGCAGGAGAAACCGGAACGCGCCTTTATGTTCCAAATCTCTCTGAAAGGCTAAAATCACACAGCCGCTCCGAGCTCGCGCTCGAGGCGCTCCTGAACGGGAACATGGCTCCTTTTGGTCACTCCGCAGGCTATGAAAGGAAGCTCATTGATTTACTGTATACAGCCTGCGGCACGGCTGCAAATGTAAAGGAATCGAATCTGTTGGAGATACTTCTGCGGGACCTTCCTCTGCCTCGTAAGCTTTTCGCCGCGGCCGCGGCGAAAGCGCTCGTCACCGTCAAGAAGAAGGCCGTAATCGGTTTTGCCGTAAAAACATTACCTAAAGTTTTCACCGGACAGCTTCCGCGGGTTATAAAATACCTGCCCGTTCCTAAGAAATACAGGGATATACGGCGGGAAATAGTAAAAATATCAGACAAATCACGAAAAAGAAAAAAGAATTTTGAATCTGATATTGATGACTCCCTGAGAGCATTGTACTCGGCGCTCATGCGAATAAGCGCCGGCGGAATATTAGAACTCACCAACTCCCTTCCCGGAATTGGCGACTGGAACATCAAAGGCTTTGGCGGGCAGAGCCCGAGCAAGAGCGCGAAAGCAACAGTAGAATCCGGCAAAGCCGTGCAGTTGGTATCGGCCTCCCTTGCCGCAGCCTTGCTGCTCGCCGCGGCCGGCGTCAAGGCATCTGCGGCGCTCTGCAAATCAGAAAAACTTCTCGACGAGCTGGCGGCAAAAACCGGCAAGCTGAAGCGGCCGGGCCGCATGCTATGGCTAACCGATACATTTGAGGACAACAACGGCATAGCCATGGTGCTGAACTCCATGCTGTCCGAAATCCGCAGAAGAGACCTGCCGATAGACATTATGGCCTGCAGCTCAAAGCTCAAGCCGGGCGACCATTTGATTATAACGCCGCCTGTTGCCGGGTTCACCCTTCCCTTTTATCAGCAGCAGCCCTTCCGCATACCGGATTTTTTCGCGGTTCAGCGGATATTCCTTGAGGGAGAATACGACCGCATCATCTGCTCAACCGAGGGGCCCATGGGAATAACGGCGCTGTACCTGAAACACGCGTATCAGATACCCGCGCATTTTTACATGCACACAGATTGGGTAACATTCGGCAGGGACATGCTCCGGCTGAGCAATGGAGTGCTCGCGCGCGCGGAAAAACTTCTCTCCGGCGTGTACAACACGTTTGACCTGCTATTCGTCTTAAACTCGGAGCAGTTAGGCTGGCTCACAGGGGAGCGGATGGGCTTTACCAAATCGCGGGTTTTCCAAACCGCGCATTGGGCGGACGATGTGTTTAAGCCGGTAAAGCCGGACAAAGAAAAGATTTTTGGAATCAATGAGGATGTGCCACTCATTCTGTTTGCCGGGCGCATAAGCGAAGAAAAGGGCGTTCTCGAGCTGTCTGATATTTACCATGAGATTAAGAAATCGGTTCCCAATGTGAAATTGGCCATAGCCGGAATGGGGCCCGCCGAAAAAATACTCAAGGAAAGGCTGCCCGAGGCGATTTTCATGGGATGGGTTGAGCACAACGCTCTGCCCCAAGTGTATTCGTCCTCGGACATGCTCATTCTGCCGTCAAAATTTGACACATTCGGGTGCGTGGTTCTGGAAGCGCTGAGCTGCGGATGTCCGGTCACGGCATACGACACAAAGGGGCCGAGAGACATTATAGAGCACGGGGAAAGTGGATATCTCGCGTCCACTAAAGAACAAATAGCGGCGGAAATAAAAAAATACCTCCTCAGCCCAAAACTTCAGACAAAGCTGAGAAAAGCGGCCATGAAGAGGGCAAAGAAATACAACGCCGAGACCATTGTTGACAATCTCATGAGAGATGTCGGCCTCCCAGCGCAAAAAACGCGGAGCCTTTAGTCAAGGTTTGGCCGCGTTGAGCACGGCGATCACCGAACTGTAGCCGGCCTCGATAGCGGCAAACAAGGGCTCAAGCTGAACCGGTTTTGTTTCGTCCCTCAGGGCGGAAACCATTACGGTCACCGGGTCATAGAGCGGTGTGAGCCCCAGATTGCCGCTCACACCTTTCAGTGTATGGGCC
>JAITPE010000121.1 GCA_031289575.1 Spirochaetia bacterium
CGGTTCATCTGCTCAAAAACTTTTCCGAAATCATGCTCTTCAAAGCCCATGAGAATCTCGGTAACAATGCTGTTTTCCGTCATCTCATTCATATCAAATGTACCCAAAAGAATGAGTTCCGAAAAGCTATTCTGCACCTCTTTGTTTGGATAATCAAGCAAATAACCGAGAGTTTCGTGCTTTTCCTTGAACGTGAGGTAGCCCGATTGAACTAAGAAACTTTCGGGCGGGGCGGACTCTATCTCGTAAGATGTAAGCCTGTCTTCTCGTATATATGTGTGAAGGTAATTATAGGGATCAAGCAGATGTAATTTTGCGTAATCGATTATGAACGAGGGGGAGCCGCTCTGCATCCAGTAGTTTCTGAGTTCTCTTTTGCTGAAATAATTCAGGATGGAAAAGGGATTGTAGACAAAGTGTTTTCCGTCAAACGAAAACCCGTCATAATATTCTTTTATTTTTGCGATAATTTCTGAGCGCTCTTGCTTGGTCTCAATTGATATATCATCAATGTATTCTTTAAAATAGCCATCAAGTTCTTCTTGAGTATAGCCAAACATTTCGGAATACTTTTCATCGGTTGTAAGTTCATTGAGATTATTCAATGCTGAAAAGACTCCAGTTTTTGTGAACTTTGTGATTCCGGTCATGAATACAAACTTGAGGTATTGGTCGGAGCCCTTTATGACAATGTAGAAGTTCCGCAAAAGTGAACGGATTGCTTCCGCGGTCTCTTTGTCTTGCAGGTGATCAAGTATAGGTTTTTCGTATTCATCTATGAGAAGGGCAACTTTTTCTTTCTTGGCGAGCTCTTCTATTAAATCTGAAAACATAATTTTAAGCAGATCGGTTCGCGGAATTATATTATGCTCATTATAGATTTTTGTTAACTTGAGTTTTAGACTCTCCTCGACACTCTTTCTATCCGTTGTGTCTATATCGGCCATGCTGATTTTAATGACAGGGTATTCCTTGAACTCCCACTTATCGTAAATCCATGTGTCCTTGAAGAGTTCCATTTCGCCATTAAAAAGATAGTACAGAGCCGATACGGTAAGGCTCTTGCCGAAACGGCGAGGACGGGAAATAAAGTAAAACTTGCCGCTGTCGATCATGTCAAAGAGATACTTGGTTTTGTCCACATAGACAAAATTTTCGGTAATCAGTTCCTTGTAGTCTTGCATTCCTATGGGTAGTTTCTTCATCGGCGGCCTCCTGACAGATGTGCGAGCGTGAACACGATGTTGCATTTTGCCATTATCAGGATGAAATGTCAAGCCCTAAGTAGAGACGTTTACAAAATCGCGTTTTGGATTACTCATCGCGAATGTCGGTCTTTTCCGAGTACGAGCGCACGCCCTGTACCTGAACCCTGATAAACCACACCGGCGGTTTCAAAAGTCCGTTGCCGTAGTGTTCCTTCTTCTGCACCAAATCCTTTATTGAAACTCTCAAGACAGAGGGCACATCCTCAAGGTGCAGATTACGGCTCACCGCTGCCGGCCTTATGCCGTACGGACTGTCCTTATCATCCGCGACCGAAACCCCCAGTGAAAAGAACTCGCCGCTCTTGCTCTTTGATTCAAAAAAGCGCATGTCGGCTTCGCTGAAAACATCCGCCATAATAGACGCGCTGCCGTCACTCACTGTAATTCCGCCCACCGGCGCGGAGGTTGTCTCATCGCGGCACAAAGCGGCCGAATCCATTACGAGCCGCGCGATATTGTTTTCCAACGGGCCCTTGTCTATGACGCGCTCTCCCGACAGAGAAGAATAGGCGGATACAAGACTGTAAGGATCGCCGGCCCTCTTGTCCGCATAAATCTCATCGAGCCCGGGCAAGGCCGAAGCAAGAGCGGACTGATAACCGTTCTGCTTCAAGAGCCCCCCGCGCCACGCCGAAAAACCCGATGCCGAATAAAAAATCCTTCCTCTCTCAAAAAAAACATCCCTGCTTTTTCCGTCGGGCGCCGCGGCGCGCTGATGATACGACACATACCTGCCCAAGCCTCCGCTTGCCGAGCCAAGCGACAAGGGCACCCCGGCCGACTCATAGGCAAGCTTTCCCAAAAGAACGGAATCAATGGCGAGCCCGGCCCTCTTCGCGAGCATGCCGTACTGTTCCGGAAATCCGCTCGATGAAATCCTTGAATTTGTTATAATCACAATCCGGCGCGACGCGTTTTTGCGCCACAGAATACTCTTTACGGCATAGCGCATGGCCGTGCCGAAGGACGCGTCGGTATAGGCGCCGGACGGCTTCAGCTTTGCCAGATTATTCTTCAGTGAGAGCAAAGAATCCGCAACCGAAGCCTTGTCGAATCCGTAATTGCCGGAGAAGGGCACCAAGTACACCCTAAAACTTGTTTTCCCCCTCTGCGAGAAGTACCCTCCGGCCTCTGTAACGGCCTGTTTAATGGAATTCCATTCGTTTGTGACGGCAAAGGAGCAATCTATAATGAAGGCAATATCAAGCGCGGCCGAAGCGTATTCGGGCATGGGCTTTTCGTAAAACGAAAAAAATTCATGCACATCCTTTTCGGCCAGCTCAAAAAGCGAGGGGGCTGATGTTTTTGCCTTCTGAATACTGCGTCCTTCCTTCACCGAAAACAAAATGCTCTCGGAAACGTACCGGCCGCCGGAGACCGCGATCTTTCCCGTTAAAATATAGTCGATCCCCTTGCCCTGCCCTAATCTCATCAAGTCGTCGGCGCTGATTGTACTGTTTGCATTGAGTTTGAGCCTATAGGCATCGGCAAGAACATCGCGCTGAGAGGTAACATCGAGCCTTGTGGCAAGCGAAAGCGCGACGGATAACAGCTTGGAGTATTGGCCGCCGGAATCATCGGCAAAATCCGAAGAGATATTCTCAACCCGGTACGGGAACACCGCAACCTCGCCGAACACAGGCGGAACAAGAAAAACAAGCAAAATGATACAACCAAGCGTTTTCATGCTAATACTCTGCTGTTTTCGGCAAACTGTGTCAAGAGTAAAATCTAAGGCGGATTTAATGATACTTGCAAAATATCAAATTTTTTTTAAAAATAGTCCTTTAAAGGATAAATAATGTTGATTTTTTTTAGCAAATACTATAGATTTGTCATTTGTTAAAATGGGAATTGATTTTTTGATTAAAATTAATTTGTCCAATAAAATTTGGAGGTTTTTTATATGAGCAAACGACTATTTATGCTTCTAATATCGCTTGTTTTTGTATCTTCCCTTACTACTGTATCCTTTACACAGGAGAATCAGGGGAGTACATCAGGCGTTAGTGCGGATGGAACCGACACTTATGTCGGCACTGTTTCAAGAGTTGATGAACCGGACAGCCTCAAATATTCTGCGCCTAAACCGGTCATTTATTTCGACGGTTACAACACATACATAAACACACGTGTTGCCTACAAGCTGTCGGCTAAAGAAGACTTGCAGAAAAACAAACTTTATTATAAAATCGATAACGGATCCGAGAAAGAATACACGGCCCCGTTCTCTTTTGAAGCAGAAGGGCGCCATACCGTAACATACCGCAGTGCTGACCGTATGGAAAGAAGAGGTAACGAGAACATCTTCGTTGTCGTATTGGACGATTCTGCTCCTGTTATAACCCTCCTTTCAGAAGTTCCGGTTATTAAAAATGAAGGTATTGTTTATCTGGCTCCCGAATCTGTTTTCACCATTAAAGTATACGATGCCTACTCCGGAGTAAATTCCGTCAAGTATGCGATAAACGGTGAAGAACTGAAAGATTATGAAAGATCCTTCTCTCTTCCGCCGGACTCCAAAGAATTGGACATAAAAATAACCGCATCCGATAATGTTGGAATCAGCACCGATAAATACACCATCAAGGCTAAAGATACCAACAATAAGGATGTAGAAGTATCCTCTGCCGGGCTTAAACTCGTCAGAGATACAACGCCGCCCGATGTTGTTATTTCCGCCGACAAAGAAATCTTTCAAAACGAAAAAGAACTCAATATAGTAGCGAAGGATTACAAGTATTCAATTTCAGCTATTGATGAAGAAGCCGGCGTTGCCAACATACTTTACCGTATAAGCGGCGACAGAGATTTCCAGAACTATACTCAGCCGTTTACATTGAAAAATTCTGGAATAAATAAGATTGAAGCAAAGGCGATAGACAAGGTCGGCAATGTAAGCGCCCCTGTTGCTCTTACAGTGTTTGTTGACGTAGTTCCGCCGACTACGCTGATTAAGCCTATCGTTGATGAAAGTACCGGATACTAAAATAAAAGGAGGTAAAGAAATGGGAAAGAAAAAAACTAGCATACTGTTTATTATATTGTCTGTACTTCTCGCGGCATCGGTTTCGTTCTCACAGAACACGCCGGCAACCGAAGACAAGTCGTCCGACTCGGGCGACGCCAAAGCTCCCGGTGTAAAACCGGTTGAAGCCAACGAGTACTTTCAGTACAGCGCCACAAAAGCCGCAATGTACGATGACGGAGTTACACTCTACGCCAACGCGCTTGTAAAATACGAGCTCACAGCCATTGATAACGCTCTGGCCGATAAGAGCTACTACAACGTAAAAGTAGTAAACACTTCAAACGGCGAGGTGGAATACTCCGCTCCGTTCGAACTGCACGATGAGGGCAAGACAACCGTTGAATACTACAGCGTTGACAAGATTGGAAACAAGGAACAGAAGAAGCAGTACGGAGTTACGGTTGATAACACAGCTCCTACTTCAAAAGTAAAGACCGACAAGCCTATCTACGAGGCTGACGGAAAATACTATGTTTCACCTAACCATCTTTTCAGCGTAAATACCGCGGATACTTCATCCGGAGTAGGCAAGGTTGAATATGCGACAGATGGGCAGAATTATCAGGAATACACCAAGGCTTTCAATATTGCCGATACAAGCGAAGCGACCCTAAAAATTCGCAGTACCGATAATGTACTTAATGTAACCGACAACTTCTTCTTTATTAACTCAAAGGAAAAGACCGAGGTTGAGCTCGCCGGAAGCACGATTGCCCTGACTATTGACAATACGGCGCCGGAGATTGCGATAATCCCGGATAAAGAAATTGAGTCAAGAGACGGAAAGAATATAGTACTTGAAGACTATAAGTACACAATATCCGCGACAGACGAAGGATCCGGTCTCGCAAAAATTTTCTACCGCCTTGATAAAGCGGAAGCATGGGAACCCTATGTAAAGCCTATTGAGCTTTCGATTTATGGGGAACACCGTATAGAGGCTATGGCGGTTGACAATGTAGGCAACACAAGCGTTCCTATATCATTGCATGTTTTTGTCGATGTCGTTCCGCCTACGGCAGAAACCACCGCGGATAAATAGGAGGATGTTACAATGAAAAAAATAATAGCATTATTGCTGTTTTCCATAGCTTTCCTGTTCACAGCCTGCAGCACAACTCCGGAGGGATGCGTTGAAGGCGATTGCAAAGAGGGAAGGGGCAAGATTAAGACACCCGACGGCGTAACATACGAGGGCGATTTCAAAGAAGGCAAGATGAACGGCCAGGGCGTTATGGCATGGCCGCCTAACGGCGATCAGGTTGGAGCCTCCTATAGCGGAGATTTCCTAAACGGCCAGAGAACCGGAAAGGGCGTCATGACATGGCCTAACGGCGACAAGTATGAGGGTGACTTCGTAGACGGCAAAAAAGAAGGGAACGGAACCTATACATACGCGGATGGTTCCTCGTATACCGGACAGTTTGTCAATGACGCGCGCAACGGAAAAGGAAAGTTTGTTTTTGCCGATGGTTCTTCCTATGACGGAGAATACATTGATGGAGTAAGAAACGGCAACGGAACATATACATGGAAAAACGGAGATGTATATACCGGACAGTGGAAGAACTGCATCATGGACGGAGACGGAACCATTAATTTTTCCAACGGAGATGTATATACCGGACAGTGGGTAGTAGGCCTTATGGAAGGAACCGGAACTTACACATGGAAAAACAAATTCCGCTATGAGGGCCAATGGGCAAAAGGCAAGATGAACGGACAGGGAACCTTCGTAAGAAAAGACGGCTCCACTGTTTCGGGAAAATTTGAAGACGGAAACTTTGTAGAACCTACAAATTAATATTTGAATCAAATTTGAGCAATAAAAAACGCTGCGATTCTCCGCAGCGTTTTTTATTGCCCCCAGCCTTATTTGCCGTCATTATCAGGAAACAATCTCAATTTTAAGCAGCCGCGCCGCGTTGCCGCCGCATACCGCGTCATAGTGTTTTTTATCTTTTACCGTATTTTTAATTTGCTCAAGGTACCGCTCAAAGCGCAGCAGCGGATAATCACTGCCGAAAAGAATCCTCTCCGGGCCTGCTATTGATACGGCGTGGGCAAAAATTTCCTCATTATACAGGTACGGGCTCGCGGCCGAATCGTAATACACATTGCCCAGCGCCTCTTTTACTTCGGGCATTAATTCATAGAACACAAGGCCGCCGCCCCAATGCGCCAGCACTACCGCGGCGGCCTTGTGTTCGACCAGTACCTTGTACAAGGCGCCCAAAGAGGGCTCATACTTGCCGGGGTATGCGTGACCAACAGGTTCATTAACATGGAGACAGAGAATCAGCCCTGTTTCTTCGGCGGCTTCCAATAATAAGTGAAGGTAAGCCTGGGCGCTATGGTCAAAGCCGCCGTAAAACGCGGCCTCGCCTATACCGGCAAGCCCGAATGCGCGGATTTCCCTTGCCGCCCCCTTCAATGCGGCTGACGCGCCGCATTGAAGGGGAATCGAGCCAAAACAGAATATCTTGCCGGCAAAACGGCGCTGCACACCGGCAAAGTACTCGTTCTGGCCGCGGCAAAGCTTTTCGGTGAGCCATGGGAAGCCCATGGCCGCGGCCGCGTCTATTCCGGAATCGGTCATTGCGGCGAAAAGGGCATCAGCGTCAACAATACGCGCCGAAGGATTGGAGTAAAGGGACGCGAAATTTTTGTCGGCGAGGTACTCACCGGCCCGTGCCCCTGCTTCGGGCTGGAATATATGCGTGTGAAAATCAATAATCATCAAAAATAATCCGGCAGTATGGCCTTGAGCCTTGTCCTCTGTCCGGCAGGCCATTTATCCTCGGCGGTGATCACGGCGTACTTTGACGCCTCGGCGCATGGGCAGTTTCTCTCTTTGCCGAGCAGCGGCAAAACCCGCGCGATAAGGTTTTGCGCGTTGCCGGCATTGGCGCTCAGATTTTCCACAACCATGTTGATTGTAACATCCTCATCGGCCTCGCGCCAGCAGTCATAATCGGTGCTCATGCAGACGAGAGCGTAGCAGATTTCCGCTTCGCGCGCAAGTTTTGCCTCGGGGAGAGCGCTCATATTAATAAGGCCCGCGCCGATCGAACGGTAAAAGTTGCTCTCGGCTCTGCTGGAAAAAGCCGGCCCCTCCATGCAGATGAGGGTCTCGCCGGTGTGGTAAGGGATTCCCATTTCGGCAAGAGGCGCCTCAATCAGCGCGGCAAGCCTTGCGCAAAACGGGTCG
>JAITPE010000140.1 GCA_031289575.1 Spirochaetia bacterium
AATAGTTCCTTTTCGCCTTTAAAGAGATAGTACAGCGCCGATACGGTAAGGCTCTTGCCAAAACGGCGTGGGCGGGAAATAAAGTAGAACTTGCCGCTGTCGATCATGTCAAAGAGATATTTGGTTTTGTCCACATAGACAAAATTTTCGGTGACCAGTTCCTTGTAGTCCTGCATTCCTATAGGTAGTTTTTTCATCGATTGTCTCCTGTAAACAAGCAATCTGCCTGTCTCGGGCTGCAGGCCGGCCTCGTGCCGGCTCAAGTACCGGCTCAATGTTGCATTTTGCTATTATCGGGATGAAATGTCAAGCGGCAAAAAAAGCAGATGCTAAACACCATAGACCGCACTATCGAAAAGCATTTAATAAAAGCAATTGAAGAAATTAAGGCGGACATCCGCCGAAGCAATAAAATATAATCCGCTAAAACCTTCTTGCCAAAGTAAGCTGCACATGGTGAGTAGAAATGTCGCCGCTTTCGTTTTCGTTATAAATTATACTCAGGATGGTTGCGGTATACATAAAATTAAAAGACCAGTCTTCCATGTGGTACCCGACGGCAAAACGGGGAAAGAAGGCCGGTCCCACAGAATAAGAATTTCCATTCAGCTCTTTGTGCACATTCAGGCCAAGAGAAACCGCCGCGGCCAAAAACAAATTGTTGTTATAGACCCAAGTGTATGCGTAACCGGCGTTCGGCCCAAATTGTAAAAGTTTATTTTTTTTGTTGTAGCGGCTCAAAAAAGATTCCGGGGAAAAGATTGTTGAATAAAAACTGTCGGCTCCCAAGAGAAAGCTGCCCGCCGATTTCAACTGTCTTTCTGTCAAATCAAATGCCGCCCGCATAGAATACTCCTCATGGTTCCAGAGATATTGACCGAATATGCCGATAGACCGTATTTCCAAATCTACGTTTTGGCCGTCTTTTCCCACAGCGGACAACCGCCGGCGTGAGCTGCCTCGACTGTCTTCATCATGAAAACCTTTGTAGTCTTTTCCTTGAATTTCAAAAAAGAACTTTTTACCGTGGTAGTTTAGCTGCGCGTCGGAAGATTTCGATTTACTGTATTCAGTATCACGAAGAAAAGGAATGGAGACATTAAAACCCAAGGAAAAATTTCCCCAGGCAAAACCGAAACCGGCGTCAAAAGGCCGGTTAGAAATATAGGTTTCTGCAGAATTTTTATCGTTTTGAGAAAATACAATAGAATTGTAATTCAGTGACACATATGCCGTAAAAGCAGCATCAAAAGATTGAATATACTGATCTTCCGCACAAAGACCGGCTTCGCAAAAAACAAACAGAACGAGGCCGGCTAATCCGCATTTTATTCCAGAAATTCTCATACAATTTATAGCAAAGCGAAAACAGCCCACATGTTTTTTCTCCCAATATCTTTATTCGATTTTATTTTTCCGCTTTGCCGGTTTTTTCTGTTCTTTTAAGGGCTCAACCGGTTTGGGCGTTTTTTGTGTATACTTTATATCATAATACGATGGCGCGGTCATATCAATACCTTCGGCCTTAAAGCCCTCCTGAATGTTTTCGTACAGTTGGGAATAGATCGCAGGTATTTTGCTCACTTCTTTAACATAGGCGTTGATCTGGTAGTGGCCGTAAAAATCATCCAGCGCGGTCTGCAGAACAAAGGGTTTAGGCTCGGCCTCTACATATTTGGTTTTCGCGGCCGCATTGATGAGTATCTTGTGAACAAGCGGCCAAGGGATGGCGTAACCCATGGTAATTTCCGTATTGATTATCAGCCCTTCCTCCTCTTCGCTTGATGTTTGGTAGTTGAAGATATTTGAATTGAGCACCATCATATTTGGAAATGTAACATATTCGTTCTTGTCGGTTCTCAGCCGGATTACAATCGGCGATTTCTCTACCACAAAACCGGTGATATCATTAATCTTTATCCGGTCGCCTATTTTAAACGGGCGCATGTATGTGATCACAATTCCGGCTACCAAGTTGCCTATCGCGCTGCTTGAGCCCAATGAAATGATGACGCCGACAAACACCGAAACTCCTTTGAATATATTTGAGTCGGACAACGGCAGGTATGGATAGATGAGCGCAACAGTAAAGGCATAGAGAAAAACCCGCAGTATATTAAAAGTAGGATGCGCCCAATCCGAATAGAATCCTGGAATAACCACCTTTTGCCGCGCGATCTGAGTCGCGAAAAATTTAAGGGAGCGCATCACATAGCGCGTTATAAAAATAATAATGGCAATAGTGAAGAGGTTAGGAATATAGGTAACTACCGCGATCCCTATGCTCTTTAGCGGATCAAGAATATAATCGAACAGCGTGGATGCAAGATCTCGCGTCAACGGGAACAGGTGAAGCACAATGGGCAGCGTAATATATAAGAGAAAAATAGTTACTATGTATTTTAATATTTTTACGCAAAAGAAGATTATATCTATAATTTGGCTGGTGCTCAGGATTCTAAAGGTCTTGATCTTGAGCGGCTTAAAATAATTTCCGCCGTGCTCTTT
>JAITPE010000148.1 GCA_031289575.1 Spirochaetia bacterium
GGCCGCGATAAAAAACCGTGACGAGACATACATACGCCAGCTGGTAAAAACACAGGAAGAAAACGGCGCGGATTACCTTGATGTCTGCGCCGGTACTTCCCCAGAGGAGGAGTATGCGGCCCTTTGTTGGCTTATCGGCATTGTCGAAAACGCCGCGGTAAAACCAATCTGTGTTGACAGTCCTAATCCCAATATGATAGCCCGGGTTTTTCCTTTGATAAAAAAGCCGGGGATTATAAACTCTATCTCCGGTGAGGGGGAAAAATGCACAGTTCTCCTCCCGCTTCTCAAAGAAAACCCCGCGTGGCAGGTTATCGCCCTCTGTTGTAACAGCGCTGGAATTGCCGCCGCCGCTGACGACAAAGTACGAATCGCGTTTGACCTTATCGCGGAAGCGGAAGGCTACGGCATTTCGCCCAGCCGTATACATATTGACCCTCTTGTGCTGGCCTTATCGGCGGTCAACAATTCGGCGCTTCAGTTCTGCGAGGCTATTGAGCGCATAAAAGAAAAGTACCCTACGGTAAACATCGCGGCGGCCCTTTCAAATATATCTTTCGGAATGCCTGCACGGGGATTGATCAACGCGAATTTCCTTACCATGGCGATGGTTTACGGGCTGGATACGGTAATTGCCGATCCGGGGAACCGGAGAGTAATTGGCAATATTTTTGCGACCGAGGCCCTGCTTGACAGAGACCGCTACTGCCGGAAATACAATACAGCGTTCCGTGCCGGGAGACTCGAACCGCCAAGGTGAGCCGATGAGCGAAACGGCGATTGTCTGTGAAACCCTGCGTGACGAGTTCTTGTATGTTTTTGAAAAGGTAAATAAGGATCTGCCGGTAATCTGGATCGAGTCTGGTCTGCACAACAGGCCTGAAAAGCTCCGGATAAGGCTTCAAGAGGCATTTGATACCATTACCGGCGGAGTGGTATACCTTCTGTTCGGCGTCTGCGGTAATGCCGCCCTGGGGCTAAAAACAGGTGATTTCAAGCTTGTTATGCCAAAAGTTGACGACTGCATTTCGTTGCTTATAGGCTCATCAAAAAAACGCGCTGATTTTGCGGCGGAACATTCCGCTTACTATCTTACCGAGGGCTGGATGAGAGGTGAACGCAACTTATTGGTGGAGTATCAATATAGTTTAAAAAAATTCGGCAAAGAGAAGGCGGAATATATCACCAAAACGCTTTACGGACATTATAAGACCTTGGCCCTTCTGGATACCGGCGCATACCCAATCGGAAAACTTGTAGAAGAAACAAAAATACTGGCAATTACCATTGGCCTTGAGCAGATGGTAGTCCCGGCAAGCACAAGTTATATTGAAGAATTCCTCTGGGGTCCATGGCCGCCTGATCGGTACATCGTCAAAGAGCCCCATAGCGAGATTACATTCGAAGATCTCAGGATCGGCTTGAAATGACAGATTTAGCGCAAGGCCGAAGGACGGCAAATTTATTCTGTATGGACAAAATCCTAGCTGAAAAGGTCGATACCGGAAAAATCGACTTTTTTATAAAGCTTATTGGCCTTCCTGATATTTTTATTGATTATATCGTCTGGTATTCCGGCGAGTTTCAATACAAGCCCGGAAAGAAAATCGTAAACCGTGGTTTCACCCAGGAAAACCTTGCCGCTGTGGATGTCGGAATTAATCCTCACCTTTGCGGCAAGCTCAATCTCACAGTAGAAGTTAAAATATTCTTCGCTTATGCCGCAGTTAAATTCTTCCAACACTGTTCTGAGCAGCTTTCTAAAGGCGAGATGCAATGTCACCGGAACAAGATTATTATCCGCAAGTTCTTTGAACAGCTTGATGGATTCCGGCGAGGTATTGTAGAGTATCATGCTTTCTATCTTACCAAGCAGTATATACCGCTGAAACAAGTTCTCAAGCAGTTTTCCAACATCCCGGGTTATCACGTCATTTATCTTTTCCATGAATTCCCGAAAAAGCCGCTCAATAAAGTCCTGCTTCTTGTAGTAATAGGATATGAGGCCGTTAGAGATACCCGCACGTTTTGCGATCTTTTCCATCGTCGTTTTTTTATAACCCGATTCGTGGAACAGGTCTTTTGCCGCTTGGTAAATAGCCTCCTCTTTTTCTATTTCAGCCATAATTTGATGTATATAGCATATTTTCAGAACATTGACTAGTTGGGCGGAGGACAACTTAAAACAAGAAGGAGATTGAATGACCGAAACAAGGCCGAGAGCGAACGCTTTTCTTGCAAAGGAGCCGATTGGCAAATTATTGCTCAAATTTTCGGTTCCCTGTGTGCTGTCTATGCTGGTAAGCACCCTTTACAACATCATAGACCAGATCTTTATCGGGCAGAGTGTGGGATACCTGGGAAACGCGGCTACCAACGTTGTATTTCCCTTTACGGTCATCGCGGTTGCCGTTGCGGGTCTTATTGGAGACGGCAGCGCGGCCCTGTTTAGCCTTTCCCTGGGAGGCAGAGACGAGGAAACAAGTCATAAATGCATAGGCAACGGTATTGTAATAACCGTAATTAGTGGAATTGCTATTACCATAATCGGATTCCTCTTTACGGATAAACTGCTCCGCCTATTCGGCGTAACCGAAGCAAGTTATACTT
>JAITPE010000177.1 GCA_031289575.1 Spirochaetia bacterium
CGGTAAGGCTTTTGCCAAAACGGCGAGGGCGGGAAATAAAAAAAGGCGTGGCCGAGCTTGCCATTTCATAAATCCACTTGGTTTTATCAACATAGACATGCCCGCCCTCAATGAGTTTCTTGTAGTCTTGAATACCTATAGGTAGTTTCTTCATCGGCAACCTCGTATAAACATAATGTTGCATTTTGCTTTATCGGGATGAGATGTCAAGCGCAATGTGATGCGTCCATTGCATCCCCCTTATTCTTCGGGCAGCATCCGCACCGCCCCTTTGTCGGCCGACGACGCAAGTAGCGCATAGGTCTTTAGCGCCGCCGATACCTCTCTGTTTCTGCCGGCCGGCTTAAAGGCAGCCTTGCCCTTTGCCATTTCCTCCCCGCGCCTGACTGCGAGTTCCGCGTCTGTAAGTTTAACGTTGAGGCTTCTTGCCGGAATGTTTATTTCGATTATATCTCCGTCACGCAGCAGCCCTATGCTGCCGCCCGAGGCGGCCTCGGGCGAAACATGTCCTATTGACAGGCCTGCCGTTCCTCCGGAGAAACGTCCGTCCGTGATAAGGGCGCAGGACTTTCCAAGATGCATTGAGTTTATGTATGATGTCGGATACAGCATCTCCTGCATGCCCGGGCCGCCCTTCGGCCCCTCGAAGTTTATGACAACAACATCGCCCGATTTTACCTTCCCGCCGATGATTCCCTCAACCGCGGCCTCCTGTGAAAAGAAGACTTTTGCCTTCCCGCTGAAAACATATATGGACGGGTCGACGCCCGCTGTTTTTACTATGGAACCGTCCTGCGCCAAATTGCCGAAGAGTACGGCCAAGCCTCCGTCCTTATTGTATGCATGCTCGAAGTCCCTTATGCAGCCGCCGGCTCTGTCTCTATCGAGTTCATCGTACTGTGAGGACTGCGAAGCCAGCACAAGGTTTCTGCCCGCGCGGGCAGGCGCGGCCTTGTAGAGCGAGAGCGCGTCCCGGCTTGCTGTGGGTCTCATGATATCATACGCATCAATCGCGCCGCCTATTGACTCAAAGTCGACGCGGGCCGCGGAGCGGTCTATGAGCCCGTGCCTGTCCAATTCGCCCACAATAGAGAGAATGCCGCCGGCGCGGTTTACATCCTCCACATGAAAGGGAGAGCTGGGAGCCACCTTGCAGATATTCGGAATTTTGCGCGAGAGCGCGTCGATGTCACTCATGGTGAAATCGACCCCGCCGGCCTGGGCTACCGCAAGCAGGTGAAGTACGGTATTGCTTGAGCCCCCCATTGCTATGTCCAAAGACATTGAGTTGAGGAAGGCGGCCCGTGAAGCGATTGATTTTGGAAGCACGCTCGTGTCGCCGTTTTCATAGTATTTTTTTGTTATTTCAACGAGCCTGCGGGCCGCCCTTTTGAAAAGTTCCCTGCGCATGGAATGGGTCGCGAGAAGGGTTCCGTTGCCGGGAAGGGCCATGCCGAGAACTTCATTCAGGCAGTTCATAGAATTTGCCGTGAACATGCCGGAGCATGAACCGCAGCCCGGGCATGAAACTTTTTCTAATTCCTCAATATCAGTGTCGGATACCGATGTGTCGGCGGCCATTACCATTGTATTTATCAGGTCGTACTTGTTGCCTTTGTATTCTCCGGCTTCCATAGGGCCGCCGGACACAAAGACAGCCGGAATGTTGAGCCGCATAGCGGCCATCAACATTCCGGGGGTGATCTTGTCACAGTTCGATATGCAGATCATTGCGTCGGCGGCATGGGCATTTACCATGTACTCAACGCTGTCGGCGATGAGTTCCCTTGAAGGCAGGGAGTAGAGCATCCCGTTGTGTCCCATGGCGATTCCATCATCAATCGCTATTGTGTTAAATTCCGCCGCGAAGAATCCTTCTTCTTCTATGATTGCTTTTATCTCTTGTCCTATATTATGAAGATGAACATGCCCTGGAACAAATTGTGTAAACGAGTTTACTATCGCGAAAATCGGTTTTCCGAAGTGCTCTTCTTTCATTCCGTTGGCGCGCCAAAGGCTGCGGGCGCCGGCCATTTTTCTTCCTTGAGTGCTTACTGAGCTTCTTAAGGGTATAGTCATTATTTCTCCTGTTTTATACGGTTTTTATATTGTTTTGTCGGGCTGTCCGGAGACCTTGATTGTCACGTCCCCTGTTTCTAAATAAAAATATATTGTTCTGCTATGATTGCCTCCGGTATCCTCGGCTATTATATTTATATTCATTTCCCTTAAAACATCCTTAACCTTTGCGGTGTTGTTCCTGCCTATTGCCGACATCACGGTGCTGCCGGGCAGGGCAAACATTTGCGCCCCGCCGGCGATTTTTGCGTATATGCTGTTTTTGTCGCCTCCGTTATTGAGTATTTCATAAAGGAGCAGGGGAATTGCGGAATCGGCATATTTAGTTGGCGAGCCCTTGACATTTCTTGTGTCTTCCAAAGAAGGCAGCATTATATGAGCTAAGCCTCCTCTCTGGTTTTTTGGATCGTACAGGCATATCGCGATACATGATCCAAGTGTTGTCCGTAAAATTGTATTTCCAGAGGCTGCCTTCATATCTTCGATTCCAACATGAATCAGATTTGTGTCCATCCATTATACCTCTGCGTAACAGTGGATTGCTGTATCTGTTTTATTGGTATCCATACTCTCACAACAGACCCTGTTGCGTCCGCTCTCTTTCGCAATATACAACTGCTTGTCGGCTCTTTCAATAGCGTCTGTCAGTATGATTTCCGCGTCAACATTTTTTTGGTCCTGATTTATATCAATCCTGGAAATACCCGCGCTGACCTTTATCACAACTTCCGCGTTATCCGAAAGCGTTATCGTATTCGTTTCACAGGCCGCGCGCAGGCGCTCAATAATAGCGTAGGCTTCGTCCATGTCCTTGCCCGAAAACATGACAACAAATTCCTCGCCTCCCCAGCGCCCCCATGTATCCTCAAGGCGCAAAGAATCCCGCATCAGCTTCCCAAAGGCCATGAGTACTATGTCGCCGTTATTATGCCCATAGGTGTCGTTTATTCTTTTGAAGTGGTCAAGATCAAACATAGTCATAAAAAGGATTCCG
>JAITPE010000180.1 GCA_031289575.1 Spirochaetia bacterium
TAGCGTCCCACAAGGCCGGAAGCCGCGCCGGCTTGCTCGCTCACCTTCTTGCCGAGGCAATCAGGGAGTACGGCGCTTTCGCGTCGTACTCCCTGATTGGCGAGGTACTGCGGAAGTACAGCACAAGCCCCCGCGGGGCGCTTGTGCTGTACGAGAGCCCGTCTCTTTTGATTGAAAAAACGCTTCTCAACGGGAAGGAACATATTTTAATAGGCGCGCCCCGTGCGCGGCCGGAAACCGCTGAATGGGAATACGGCGTGCCAGGTACCGCCGGTACAATAAATCTCAAGGAGGCCGGAATGCGGCTTTCAGTCGGCTGCTGTGACTATGACTTTTTTTCGCGGAACCGCCGCAAAGAGCATTTGCTCTTTGTGGCGGTTTCGGCGGACTCAAGGCTTGTGTTAAGAAACAGGAGGCCCGGCGACCGCATAAGGCTTGAATCGGGCACAAAGAAGATAAAGGATTTTTTTATTGATAAAAAAATCGGCGCGGAAATAAAACAAATGATTCCTCTGCTGCTTGTAAATTCCAATGTGGCGGCGGTAATGGCGGGTTTCCTTACCGCCGGAGGAAACCGGGTTGCCGAGAGCGCGTTAGTCAATGAAAAATCAGACAAAATCCTTTTCTTTGAAAGGAGCGGCCATGTTTTCTGAAGATGCCGAAACACTCTTCTGGGATTTCTTTGACGGCAACAGCGCTATCAAGCTGCTGATATCCCCAAGCGACGGGGCCGTCATGGAGGCCAACCGCTCCGCCTGTCTTTTCTACGGCTACGCTCCCGAGACTTTCCGCGGAATGAGTTTTTTCGCGATAAATATGATGAGCGAGGCCGAGGTGCGCAAGCACTTTGAACTTGTTATAAGCGAAGCCCAGCGCGACTTCAATGTTTACCACCGCTGCTACGACGGGGATATTGTTAATGTATCTGTGAATTTTGGGCTTATAACATTTCACGGCATGGAACTGATCCTCGCTATTGTGTTTGATGTTACAGGTGAACGGCGTGCGCTCACCGCGAGCCACCTGTCGCAGACGCAGTTCCTGACTGTACTCAACAGCATGGACGCCGTGATTTATGTGGCCGATTTAAACAGCTATGAGATACTCTTCGCCAACCGTTACATGAAAGACAGCTTCGGCGAAGAAACAGAGGGGCGGCGCTGCTGGGAGGTCATTCACGGAAGCGGCAGCCCGTGCAAGTTCTGCGGCAATGAGCGGCTGTTGGAGGGAGTGCGGCGCTTGGAGTACCGCAGCATGCGCAACCGGCTCTGGTATCAATTTATTGACAGGGCAATAGTATGGATTGACGGCCGCCTTGTCCGCATCTCCATAGGAATTGATATAACCGAGCGCAAGCAGCTTGAGCAGGAGATTATTGGAATAAGCGAGAAGGAGCGCATTCGTATAGGCAATGACCTGCACGACGGAATCGGACAGTACTTTACCGGAATCGGTTTTCTCACGCAGGTCATAAAGGACAAGCTCGCGGCCTGCGGGCTTCCGGAAAAAAGTATTGCCGAGGAAATCATCGGCCTTATTGAAGAGGCTAAAAACCATACGCGGATTCTTGCCAAGGGGCTTAGTCCGGTTAATATGGATAAGAACGGCATCTTTGCCGCAATAGGTGAGCTGCGTATGGATACCGAAAGAATCTTCGGCTCCGAGTGCTCTTTTTTGTACGATAAGAACATAACGGTTGAGGACAACTTCACCGCGACGCATATTTACTATATTGTGAGAGAGGCTGTAAACAACGCCATGAGACACGGCGGCGCTAAACATGTTGACATCATAATAAAGGAGTGGGATGAAGGCATAAGAATAGATGTTCAGGATGACGGATGCGGCTTTAATCCGGATACTGTCGCGCGCGGCCTCGGCCTTAATCTCATGAAGTACAGGGCCGATGTCATAGGAGGAACGCTTGGTATCTCCGGCGGCAAAAACGGCGGAGCGCTTATATCGTGTATCATACCCAGATTTGACGGACATGCAGAATAGAGATATCAAAATATATATAGTTGACGATCATCCGGTTGTCCGGCGGGGACTTGGCCAGTTTATAAACAGCCGTGATGGTTTCTGTATATGCGGCGAGGCCGGGGACGCGGAATCGGCCATCGCCGATATCAATGATAAAAATCCCGATATTGTTCTTGTGGATATAAACCTCAAGGGAACAAGCGGAATTGATTTGATAAAGGCGATCCGCTCGCGTTACAGCGGCGTTAATGTTCTTGTTCTTTCCATGCACGAGGAGAACGAGTACATTGAGCGCGCTATGAGGGCCGGCGCGAAGGGCTACATTCTGAAAAATGACAGCGAGGAACTTGTATTCGAGGCCATCGCGAGCGTTATAAAAAATAGAATATTTTTGAGTGACGGCATAAAGGATAAGGTGCTCGAATCAATGTTCCGCAAAAACGGGGGCAGGGAACAAACGGTCGCGCTTTTGACCGACCGTGAGTTCGAGATATTTCAGTTGATAGGCGGCGGGGCCAATACGCGCGAAATCGCGTCGGCATTGAATCTGAGCGCCTCGACCATTGGAACATACCGTGAAAGAATAAAGACTAAATTAAGCATATTAACGCCCAATGAACTTGTAAAGTTTGCGGTTCAATGGGTTATGAATGAAAAAAATAAGGACTCAGCCCAAATATGAAAAAAATAACAGCATTTGCATCAGCGGCGCTCGCGCTTTGCGCTTTGCGCCTTTCGGCCGCGGAGCCGGCCCATGTCTACAGAGCCGAGGCCGGCATCGCCAATTCTACCTACGGTGAGCGCGCCGGAACGTTTGGCGCTAAAGACAACTTCAGTGTTGGCGGCGCGCATATTCACAACAGCTTAGACCTGATGTATTCCGAAAACTCAGAGAACGCTGTAACCGATAATTTCACGCGCTTGAGCGAGCTGCTTGTAGTTAAAACCGAAAACTTCAGATTCAGCGGCCTTGTAAGGAGCCTTTACTACAAGGACGGCGACATGGGCAATAATTTTCAGTACTTTGCCTTTATTGAAAGGCAGGTGAAAATTTCGGGCGCATACACCCTTGATTTCGGGCTTGTATTTACAGATATGTTTGTTTATAATAGAATTTATCCGGGCCCGGTTTTCTTCCCGCTCATGGCCTGCACGTATAGGACTCCATCATCGGTTGTACGTATAGGGCTGCCTACGCTTCTCATGTATAAGGCTCCAAAATGGAGTACAGGTTTTTCCTACACAATGATGTTCAACTCAAAGATATTTCTCAAGTGGATGCCGTCATCGCTCGTGAGTCTTGAACTGTTTACCGATACGGTGCGCTATCAAATAGCGGTGGGGGATCCCAAAAGGGACGAGGTGCTTAACATCTTTTACGCCGGAATCTTTCTCGAGGCATCGCTCTACATGGGAGAACACACCGCGTTTTCTCTCTGCGGGGGGTACAATTTTTTGGAGCGCCGCTGGACAGGCGATCAACTCAGCATAATGACGGCATCGCAAAAAGCCGGCTCGTATAAACTGAAAGGGGCTCTATCATTCATGTTTTGATGACAATCTCAGCAACTTATTGCGGCTTCAGTTTTGCCTTTATCTCGTCAATGGAATAGCCTTGCTCCATAAGGTCGAGAACTTCGGCTTTGCCTTCAGCTTTGCCTTTGGCTTCGCCTCTTGCTTCACCTCTTGCTTCGCCGATTTCTATGCCTTCCTCTAACCCTTCTTCCTTTGCTACCTCAAGGGCTTCTTCAAATTTCCATTCTGTTGCAAGCATGTCTATAACCTCCGCTCCATGTTCTGT
>JAITPE010000185.1 GCA_031289575.1 Spirochaetia bacterium
TCTAAATCGCGCCGTTGAATGGTCTTGCGCTTGTCGTATTGGGCCTTGCCTCTGCCCAGCCCGAGTTCTATTTTGGCCTTCCCGTTTTTGAAATACATGCGCAGCGGAACAAGCGTGTAGCCTTTTTCTTTCAGCTTGCCGGTGAGCCATTTTATTTGGCTTTTGTGAAGAAGCAGCTTGCGGTCGCGCTCGGGCTCGTGGTTGAACCGGTTCCCCATATCGTACGGCGATATCAGCATGCCTGTAATAAACACCTCGCTGTTTCTGATATGAGCGTAGGATTCCTGAATGCTGCAGTTCTTCTGCCGCAGCGATTTTACCTCGGTTCCGTGAAGAGCAATTCCGGCCTCGAATGTCTCCAGAATTTCGTAGTTGAATCTGGCCTTTTTGTTCTTTATTATATCAATAAAATGATCTTCCATGGCTGAAATATGACGGGAGCCGTGCTGTAGTCAAGATAAACGCGCGCTTTTCGCAAAAAAATGTCAATTTTCGTAAAACATTTTACTCAAGAACATATGTAATGATTTGACAAAAGCCGATTAATTTGACAAACTGCCGAAAGAGGTAAATAAAAATGAAATATATAAAAGCAGGCTGGCCTCCTATTGAGGTATCAAGAATAATACTCGGCACATGGGCAATCGGCGGCTCGAATTGGGGCGGCTCGGACGAAAAGGACGCGATTGCCACCATTGAGGCCGCTATTGAAGCGGGTGTGACAACCATCGACACGGCTCCGGCGTACGGCAACGGCAGGGCCGAAGAACTCATAGGGCGCGCGTTAAAGGGACGCCGCAACAAGGCCGTTATAGCAACAAAGTGCGGCCTTAACATGGAAGGCAAAAAACCGGAAAGGGATCTCTCGCCCGCCTTCATAGAAAAAGACCTCAACAACTCATTGCGCCGGCTGCAGACCGATTACATCGACATATACCAATGCCACTGGCCCGACGAAAATACGCCGATTGAGGAAACCATGGCCGCTCTCCTTAAATTCAAGGAGGCCGGAAAAATAAAATATATAGGCGTATGCAATTTCAATCTCAGCCAAATAAGAGGGGCTGCCCGGTGCCTTCAGCTGCTTTCCATTCAGCCGCATTACTCTCTTTTAGAGCGCACAATCGAAAAAGAAGAGATCCCCTTTTGCATACCGCAAAAAATAAGCGTGTTTGCGTACGGAACATTGGAAGGCGGGCTTCTCAGCGGAAAATATACCGAGCCGACTGTGTTTGAAAAATCGGACGCGCGCTCGTTCTTCTATAAATTTTTTAAGAAAGAGTACTGGGACGATATTACTCCGGTGCTTGATGAACTACGCGCGGTATCGGAGAAAACAGGAATGAAGCCGGCGCAGCTTGCCGTATCATGGGTTCTCGCGATGCCGGGAATAACATCGGTCATTGCCGGCGCGAGAAATCCGGAACAGCTCCATGATCATGTAAAGGCCGTTGATTTTATTCTCAGAATGGCTGAGGGCATGCGGCTTCACCACACGTCTAAGCGCGTATGCGAAAACCTTTCCGCTAAGTAAGGCTTGTAAATAAGGAGATATTCATGGCGGCAAACGCAAACAGGACAAAAAAAGAAAAGAACGGCCTCAAGCTGATAATTCAGATTCCATGCTACAATGAGGAGGAATCGCTGCCGGTCACGCTTAAATATCTCCCGAAAAAATTAAAGGGCTTCTCAAAAGTTGAGTGGCTGATTATTGATGACGGCAGCTCCGACAACACCGTTGAGGTGGCTAAATCTCTTGGCGTCCATCATGTCGTGCGCTTCAAGAAAAACAAGGGACTCGCCGAGGCCTTCATGGCCGGCCTTGACGCGTGCGTGAAACACGGAGCCGATGTCATTATAAACACAGACGCCGATAACCAGTATAACGCCGATGACATTCCCGCCTTGGTACAGCCTATATTGGACGGCAAGGCCGACTATGTTGTGGGAGAGAGACCCATTTTTAAGACTCCTCACTTTTCCTTTCACAAAAAACTGCTGCAGAAACTCGGCAGCTGGGTGGTACGCAAGATAAGCGGCACAAACATTCCGGACGCGCCGAGCGGCTTCCGCGCAATAAGCAGAGAGGCTGCCATGAAAATCAATGTTTTCGGCGCCTACACCTACACTATTGAAACAATTATACAGGCGGGCAGAAAAAATATCGCTATAACATCAATACCCGTAAGAACAAATGAGGACTTGCGTCCATCAAGGCTGCTGAAGAGCATTCCGGCCTACATAAAGCGTTCGGTAGTCACCATGTTCCGCGTATTCATGATATATGAGCCGTTCAAGTTCTTTCTACGCATGGGTATACTGTTTCTGTTTCTTGGGACTCTTGTGGGTATACGCTATTTGTACTTCTGGTATCACGGAGGCGGGCTCGGCCATATACAGTCTGTTGTGCTGGCGAGCATTCTAATATCGGCGGGATTCCAATTCCTGCTCACATCATTAGTTGTGGATCTGCTTTCGGTGAACCGTAAAATAATGGAAGACACTCAATTCATGGTGCGCCGAATGGAGGCCGGCTCAAAGAAATGATTCGGCCTTCAGCAGTTCCACAAAGTTTTTTGTGCATGAGCGCAGCCTTTCTCTGAGCAAATCCGGGCTGACGGCCGGCCTTGCGACTGCGGCCTCACGCCTTATAGTGTCATGAACCGATTGCACATCGGCGCTTTCAAGAAGGCCACAGTTAATTATATTGAGTTCGTGAGCACAATCGGTGAGTCTGTTATGGTAGCCGCCCGGGTTAAGCGCCACAAGAGACGCGCCGCCGAGAAAACCTTCGTACATGATTATTCCGAAATGAGAGACAATGACATTTGCCGCGAGAATAACGCGCGCGTAAGGCATACTCACCGCTTCAAGCGCTCCGCCTTTCCCGATCTTAAAGCGGCCGCCGCGCGCGAGAATAATGCCCGGAAGTTCCGGCGGCGCGCAGCTTGGCATGGAACCCGTTGATTGATACATGACAAAGGGTATATCCTTGCCTATGGGCTCGGAGCCGAGACCCTCCAATGATTTGACAAACTCGTACCCGTATAAAAAGGCATCCGAACGGCACTCTCCGGCGCGCTGTTCCGGGTGCGGGAGCAGGTCTATTGCTTTGTCGGCCGCGGCGCGGCCTGTACCGCGGTCATCTATGACCGCGACAGGCGCGATCCTTTGCAGAGCGCGTATTTCCTCCCCGGAGGAATCGCGCATATCCCGCACAATAAGGCCCGCACTTTTTGGAAGCTCGCGGATGATGAGTTCGGCCGGTAATTGAGGCGGAACGCTTGAATGCGTAAAAAGGCGCGCGGAAAAACCA
>JAITPE010000191.1 GCA_031289575.1 Spirochaetia bacterium
TGAGGCCATCTTACTCTCGCGAAAAGTAACGGAGGTAACGCACAATCACATGGAGGGAATCAAAGGCGCGGAAGCGACTGCCGTCTGTGTTTTTCTTGCGCGCGATGGCAAAACCATTCTCGAAATCCGCGACTATGTGAACGAGAATTACTACCCGATGGACTTCACGCTTGACGGCATTCGTGACGGCTACCGGTTCGACGTAACCTGCCAAGGCACAGTGCCGCAGGCTATATGCGCGTTTCTTGAATCGGCAGGTTTTGAGGATGCTATCCGAAACGCCATATCCATAGGCGGCGATTCCGACACGCTCGCCGCGATTACAGGCGGTATAGCGGAAGCTTATTACGGTATTCCGGCCGATATAAGGAAACACGCTCTTACGTTCCTTGACGAGCGGCTGCTTACAATTTTGACCGATTTCGAGAATGTCTACGCGCCTGTGTGAACCCCACTGCCTCACTGAATAATTTTTGACTTGTTCATAAAAGAGGAGGTTCTTTGAACCTCCTCTTTGTTTCCTGCATCAGCGTTTTGAGAACTGATATCTCTTTCGGGCTTTTTTCTGTCCGGGTTTCTTTCTTTCAACCTCGCGGGCGTCTCTGGTAAGGAATCCGCCGTCACGAAGGGGTTTTCTGCGTTTTTCATCGAACTGAACAAGACACCTGGCAATGCCCATTCTTACAGCTCCGGCCTGTCCCGACCATCCGCCGCCGGATACTGTTGCGTATACATCGTAATTGGCAACGTTTCCGATATATTCAAGCGGCTGCTTGACTATAAGTTCAAGAGTCCCTCTTCTGAAATATTCGCTTATTGGCATTTTGTTTATTTCAACTTTTCCGGAACCCTGTTTTACCCATACACGGGCCACCGAGGTTTTCCTTCTGCCTGTAGCATACATTCTTTCCGCCATCTGATTCTCCTTTCCTATGCTATAATTTCGGGCTGCTGTGCGGCGTGCGGATGCTCAGGGCCGGCATAAATTCTCAGGTTTTTGAGAATTTCACGGCTAAGCTTGTTCTTGGGCATCATTCCCTTCACCGCATTTCTGAGTATAAACTCAGGGTCTTCGGCCTTGATTTTCTTGATGTTGATAAATTTTTCTCCGCCGGGATATTTGCTGTGCCTAAAGTATTCCTTGTCGTCTGACTTTTTGCCGGTCAGAACAACCTTTTCGGCGTTGATTACGACGACATTATCGCCCATATCCATATGAGGAGTAAAAGAAGGCTTGGTTTTACCTCTTAGAATAAGGGCTATATCGGACGCAAGCCGCCCCAGCACCTTTCCTTCCGCGTCAATAAGGCGCCATTTTTTGTCAATTTCGGAGGCCTTTATGCTAAAGGTCTTTTGTAGATTGCTCATTGAATCCTCTCTGCTAAAATAAAAAACAAAACAATATTAGTCTGCCACATTATAAAAATCTATTTTACTGTCAATAAATTAATGAGTACTTTTTTTCTAATTCCGTAAAAGCGTCGTGTTCAATCGCGGCGCGGATTTCCGCCATGAATGTTTTCATGAAATACAGATTGTGATATGTATTGTAGATGAGCGCGGAGATTTCGCCTACGCGGAATATATGGCGCAGATATGAGCGCGAAAAATTTTTGCACACATAGCATCCGCAAGACGCGTCAAGCGGACCGGTATCGTTCTCAAAAGCGGCGGCCTTTATGTTAAGCCTGCCTGTTGACGTATAAAGCGTTCCATTGCGGGCAATGCGCGTAGGCATAACACAATCGAACATATCGACGCCGTGCCTTATGGCGGAAAGAATTTCCGGCGGGCTGCCTACCCCCATCATGTAGCGCGGCGAAGAGTCCGGAAGAAATTGCATTGTGTGTTCCGTGATTTCGCGGTAGAGTTCTTTCGGCTCGCCGACCGAGAGCCCGCCGATTGCGTATCCGGGGAAATCCATAGCAACGAGTTTTTCGGCGCATTCCTGCCTTAGTTCCGGGTAAACGCCGCCCTGGACAATGCCGAAAAGCGCCTGCCTGTTGGTATCGAATGAGCGCCGCCAGTGCTCCGAGGAGCGCCGCGCCCAGTCGGCTGTTTTGTCAAGGGCGGCCTTCGCGGCGGGCTTGTCAATAGGGTACTCGCAGCACTGGTCAAGGCTCATCATGATGTCGGAGCCTATGGAACGCTGTATGTCAAGGACTCCCTCCGGCGAGAAGAAGTGCTTTGAGCCGTCAATGTGAGAGCGGAACTCGACCCCGTTTTCGTAGACCTTGCAGAGGGCTGCGAGCGAGAAGACCTGGAATCCGCCCGAATCTGTCAATATGGGATGATGATAGTTCATAAACGAGTGAAGGCCGCCGGCATTATTGAGAACGCCGGTTCCGGGCCTTATATAAAGGTGATAAGTATTCGCCAGTATGATGTCGAATCCTATTTCCTCAATGTCCCGGTATGTGAGCGCGCGCACGGCGCCGCGTGTTCCGACCGGCATGAATACCGGAGTCTTTATGGTTCCACGGCTTGTGCTGATGAGTCCTGTGCGCGCCCTTGTGGACGGGTCGCGATGTTGAACAGTAAATTCCATTGACTTTCTAAAAGGACAGACTGTAGGATTTGTCAAGTTTAAATGGGCCGGCTTTATGGAAAAAGGTCTTGACATGGGATAAATGAGTATAAAATTAAAAAGGCGGGAAAATATAAAAATATTTGGGACATTGTCCTTTATATGCGATCTGAAATATGTGAAAATAGTGTGGTATTTATGAACTTGGAGGACATCAAAGTATATCGTATGACACATATTCAAAATATTCCCCACATTCTTAAGTATGGTATTACGCATAGAAGATCACAATATGCAAATCTTGATTATGTTTCAATTGGGGATGTCCGTTTAATT
>JAITPE010000173.1 GCA_031289575.1 Spirochaetia bacterium
CTATTATTTTTATGGTAATCTATATGCAATCTTAACAGAATCCGGCAATTGTTAAAAAAACATTTATCTACACCAACATGATACAAATATGGGAAACATCTAAAAAATAATCAAGCAACAAAAGTTTGATTCATGCCACCATACATCCAAAAAACGTGTAGCAAATTATTTTTAGGGGTCAGAGCCTTGCGCAGAATGTAGTACAGTGCACTTTCCCCGATAGCTTAAACCGGAAAAAAATACTTGTAATATATTCATTATGCTATAAATTGAAACTGAACAGAGGTTTTTGCCATGAAAACAAAAATGACTCTTGCCTGCATAGGGATATTGCTCTCTGCCGTCATTATATCGGCGGCAAGTAAAAGTAAAATAACGGTTGTACCCCTCGGCGGAGACGATAACATGAAGCTGACCGAAGAGGCCGTAACATACCTGTCGGCCAGTTTCTCTTCGCAAAACGCCGTAACGGTAAAAGAAATTTCCCCCAAGCTGAAATTCAAGGCGGAAATGGTATTCTCCGGCGACAAACTCCAGCCGCCGTCCGATGAAAAACTGCTGCCGCTCAGGTACGGCGTGTCTCCGGAAAGCAGCTTTACTTCGGACAAGTACGGCCTTTCCGGACTGAGCTTAAGAATATCGGCCTATGGGGTAATCCCGCAAACGCCGTATTATCTTTATATTATGGATAACGCAGCCTCATCGGTTATCCGTGAAGCGCTACTTCCCGTAACGGAAAAAGACGGCATTCAGGATGTAACAGTTCTTTTTGATCCTATAGTAAACTCAAAGAACAAATCCTACTCGTTTACTGTTGTGCCCGCCGGAATCGAAAGGGACAGCATCATAGGGATTTCGGTCAAGCCCGAGCCGGTCAATGCAAACAAGGAACTGGGCAAACTAAAAGATATAGTAAATTTCGTTCCGCTTTACGCGGGCTTCTCTATTACCGATACCGAAAAAGAAAAGACGCGCGATATTGATTATCTTTCTTCGGCCGATTACATGGTGTTTACCGAAGTCTCTTTGAAAAACAATCTATCGGTCCTTACACTCAGGGTTTACTCCGTTGATAAGGATGCCATTATCTTTTCCACAGAAGAGGCCTTCAATGGATCGGAAGACCTGATGTCAAAGAGCGCCGTCCTTGTGGAACGGGTTGCGTCCGCGCTTTCAGACAAGCTTCCCAATATTTCGCTCCAGCCGACCATGGGAACATCGGAACAGGGCGTCTTCGTCTCATGGAAGCCGGCCCTTGACGGCTACAAGTCCAGGGTCTACCGAGCTGTTAAAATATCGGGCCAATATTCCATGGTTGGAACATCAGACTCAAGCAGCTACATTGACCACAGCGCGGAGCCCGGACAGCTTTACTGGTACAGGATCCAGCCCTTTAACGCGCAGGTAAACGGCGACCTTTCGCAGGCGGCTCCCGGTTACAGAAAAATGATTCCAAAGGGCGCGGATATACAAAAACTCTTGGCCGCGAAAAAATTGACGCCGCCCGCCGAAAAAACCGCTGCCGCTCAAAAGGCGGTCAAAGACGAAATAGCTTTTATAAAAGACCGCTACATGAACAGCGTTAAACTTACGGTTATGATGACCTTCGGCAAATCATACATCGACAGCGGGACAGTATTTGTTTTTGAAAACATGCCGCTGTATTCCATGGACTTGAGAAAACGAGAAATATATTTTCTTAACGATAACGCGCTTGTAACCTTCAATGCCAAAAGCCTTTTCAGGCTGAGAGAATCCGCCATGCCGCTGCCGAGTCACCTCATTGCAACGGCCGAATTTGGGACAGAGGGCAACGCCGACAATTACGCCGCAACAGGATTCTCCGCGCCCCAGCAGGATTTGAGATGGAACGACACCGACGCGCCAAGCCTTGAATTTTCTGTGGGCAAACCGGCGGGCGATCTGTTTGTGGATATGCATCTCGCTCCGCCATGGGCAGAGGAGCCGTATACATGCAAAAAGGTAGAGGTATTTGCCAACGGAACATCGGCCGGCAGTGTTACCCTAACCGGCAACGGCAGGTACAGGGTAGTGGTTCCGCAGGAGCTTATCAGCGGCGATAAGCTGCGGCTTGCTTTTCAGGTGAGCGGAACAGTGAGCGCGGACAAGGAGAACCCGCATCCCAAGGCAGCCTTTTACTCGGTATCGGTTTCAAGAAAATTTTTGAAGAACGACCTCTTTTCAAGGCTGATGGATAACGGAGTTTTCTATTGCATATACGAGCAGGATATTCCGGTACTCCAAAATGACGGAACCATAAAATACATTCCGCAGTTCAGCGCGGTTGGAATGTCTACTGAGTATTTCAAAGACAACAAGGCATGGAAGAGCGAGACCGTCACTTTTACAACAAGCGATGAGGCGCTTCTTAAAAGGGTAAAAAAAATTAAACCTGAGAAAAAGTAAATTTATTCAGAAAAAGACCGCATAATGTCAACCTAATTGAAAAACATCCCTTAGTTCCGTGTTGCTGAGATTTCCAATCCAGTTTTCTCCGGTCGAAATTGTCATTTCGGCCAGCGCCTTTTTCCTCTGTATCATTTCATTGATACGTTCCTCAAAAGTTGCTTTAGTTATAAAACGATGCACCATTACATTTTTGGTCTGCCCTATGCGATAGGCGCGGTCGGTCGCTTGTGCTTCTACAGCGGGATTCCACCATAAATCATAGTGAATAACATGGCTGGCCGCAGTCAGGTTAAGTCCTGTGCCGGCAGCTTTAAGCGAGAGTACAAAAATTTTATCGGCACGGTTATTCTGGAAGGCGTTTACCATTTCACTGCGCTGCTTAACATTGCAGCCTCCATGGTAAAAAAGCGGCTCTTCGCCAAAACGCTCTGCAATAAAATGTTTGAGCAAATCACCCATCTCCCTGAATTGAGTGAAAATAAGAACTTTCTCTTTATTCTCAATGATATTTTCCAACAGCTCAAACAGCAGCTCCGTTTTACCGGAAAGCGCGGCATCTAAAATATTGTTTTTCAAAAACTGCGTCGGGTGATTGCATATCTGTTTAAGTGCCAAAATCATTTGTAGCACTAACCCCTGGCGGACAAAGAGAGACTTGCTGTCGTTATCTTCAACAGCCTCAATTTGTTTCATAGCCTTTTGCAGGGTTTTCTCATAAAGGGCAGCCTGTTCCTTTGTCAAAATACAGTACGCATTCATTTCCATTTTTTCCGGAAGATCGCTGATGATACTCTTGTCCGATTTCAGCCGCCGCATTAAAAAAGGCGAGATTACCCGTTTGAGCCTTTGCGCGGCGGCCGTATCATTTCTGTTTTGAATCGGAATCGCGAAATCATCCTTGAACTGTTTCAGGTTTCCCATAAAACCGCGGTTAGAAAAATCCATAATATTCCACAGCTCGCTTAAATGATTCTCTACCGGAGTCCCGCTCATCGCGATAAAAGTGCCGGCCGGAATGCTTTTCACGGCTTTGCTCTGCGCGGTTTCGTAATTTTTAATATTTTGCGCCTCATCAATCACCAAAGTATGCCATTTCATTTTTTTAAATTTATCTACATCACCGCGCGCTACGCCGTATGAAGTAAGCAGCACATCAAAGGCCGCATCGTCTTCAATACTGCGGGCCTGCCCGTGGTATGTTTTATAACGCAGCGCTGGAGCAAACCTTTCCAATTCGGCCTGCCAGTTGGCCAGCAAGCCGGTAGGCACAATCACCAGCGCCTTGTTTTCATTAAGCAGTCCCTCTTCCTTGTATTTGAGCAAAAGCGCGATAATCTGCAGAGTTTTCCCCAATCCCATGTCATCCGCAATAACGCTGCCAAACCCAACTAAGCTGTTGCGGTACATCCACGAAAAGCCTCTCTGCTGGTAGGGGCGCATAACGGCGCGCAGCCCATCCGGTATGGGAATATTTTCCTGTTTTGTCAGCTCCTCTATTTGCCGTTTCACTTCGCCGGTCAACTCAACAGGTGTCCCCTGATATGCGCCGCTCAGCGCCGCGCGCATCACTTCAAACGGCGACAGTTCTTTTGAGCCCGAAAAATGTTTGTGCAGTTTCTGCATATCCTCAGGCGTAACATAAATATAGCCTGTTTTATATTTAAGCAGACCGTCAGAATCATGAAGCATCATTTGAAATTCATTTTCACTCATCAGCGTATCGCCGATCGCCACCTGCCAGTCAAAATCGAGCAGCTTATCTAAGCGCAGCAATCCCGAACTGGCGTCTTTCTTGCTCTTAACACGCATCCCCGGTTTGGGTCGCAATATTTCTTTGAGAGATTTTGGCAGCAATATATCAATATCCAAAAGCTTAATCGCCGGAACAGAACTCATCAAAAACGGAGCAAATTCTTTAGAGCGCAGAACTATATCCTCAGCGGCCTGATTGTTGATATAGTGATCCAAACCGGGAATAAATGGTGACAGCGGCGTAACAGACTGAAGTATCTCAAAGCGCACGGATTTATATTTTTTTTGTGAAAATACATCTTTCAAAAAAAGCGGTTCGCCTTTGCCTAATTCCCTGAAATGCAAACTTAAGCTGAATTTTCCTTCTGGAAGCTCGTCAACCGTTATGGCCGGCCGGTATTTTCCCTGCGCAATATAGTAACGCTGTAACCATTGTTCTATGCCGCCCGGTAACGCCTGTTCACCAGGATTACTGAAAGGATACGGACGTCTGTTGAAGAACAAATCCAAAAAAATATCTCCTTCCCCAATATCGGAGAGACGGGAAATCAATTCGCTTAGAAGAACCGACAATAAGTGAATCGCGGTACCTGCGGCAATCTTTGTATCCAAAAAGAAAAGGAGTCCGTCCGGCAGAGACCTCTGAAATCTGTCGATTAAATTCCTTACATCACCGGAGAGCATTGCGGGCAGCCAGCGGATAGCTATTACTCCGCCGCTCAACTGTATTATTTGCGGAACCACAGCTCCGTTGGCCAGCAAATTAAAGGCTGTCAATAACGCATAACGCAGCGCGCTCACAGACGGCTGATAATCCACAGCGTGTGTAACGGGAATTTTGGCAAGAACTGGAATCACATCCGCAGTAAACCAGCTGTCAATACCTTGCATGGTGAACATAGCGTTATCCTGCCTGTCTATGTGCACGGAAACACTGCTGTGATGATTAAGCGAATCGGCAAAATTCTGCATAGATGAAACGGCAACTTTTTTGCTTTTTTTTGCGCCGGTATCCGGATGCGGCTGTGGAAAAAACTCATCAATATTCACTTTACCGGCGAGTACGCGCTGCATGTTGCGGACAACTTTATGTAAGCCGACGGCGTATTTTTCCCTGAAATTTCCGCTGTTCTGGTAAAAAACAGGCTCATCCTCGGCTAACTGTATAAGCGCTTCCGCTATAGGAGAAAGCGAGGAAAAGTTCAGTGCGTGAAAAGACTCATCGGGTGGTTCCTGAAATTTTTCTGTTTCCCTGTGCTTTTTTGTTTTCGGAAGCAGAACATCTTTTATAAACGGTATTATTCCCTCTTTTTGCCCGCGTATATGTACGCCTGTCTTTTCCAATTCTTTGGGTAAATCAACGCCATGCAGTTCGAATATCAAAAACGGATTGTTATCTATTTCGGAGCTGATTTTGTAAATGACGGCGGCAATATGCTTGCAGGGAACAGCCGAATCGGGGCAGGAACATTTCATCTTTAAATCATTCCATCGCTTTGGGAAAACCCGCAGCCCCGAATGATCGGCTATATCCAGAATTTCAGGGTCAAGTTCCAGATTAAGCAGTTTGGCGATAATGGCAGGCCGCTGGATGAGCGGAGCAACCAGAGTATTTTTTTCCGATGCCGAAAACAGGGGAACAGTAATGCTCACAGTATAAGGCTGCCTGCGCGAACCTTGAACCATTGCCCGTATAGTATTAGCATCAATATCAATGCTGATAACAGCGCCCCGATGAGCGTAGGCGCTGCCGCGAGGCAAACGGTTGCTGTAATCAATATTGGCCAGCGAATTAAGCCATTGCTCACCCCACCATGTTTTTCCAAAACGTTTTGCCATATATAACACTAATCCGGAAAGCCATAATACAGGCAAGAATTTT
>JAITPE010000256.1 GCA_031289575.1 Spirochaetia bacterium
GGCGGCGGGGTTCAGGTTGATTTTCCGGAATTTTTTGAAGGCGGCGCCTTGTCTGTAAAAATTGCCGTGAAAAAGCGGGACGGCGCGGAGGCCGTCCCGCTCAAGGCCGCCGGGCTGCGCAAGGAGTTGCTGCAGCAGCTCCTTGATATGCTTTAGGGAGATGGTTTTAGGAGTTTTAGTCCTGATTTTGATTGACATATACGGTAAATAATTTTATATTATACGTAAGGAGTAAATGGTATGAATAAAAAATTAACATTAAACCTTGATGCAAATATTATCGATTTCGCACATTCTTATTCAAAAAAAGCAAATAAACCTATTTCTAAAATTATAGAAAATTACTTTATTGAATTAAAAACGAAATCTACCCCGGACATTCCTAAAGAAGTGGCTGAATTATGCGGTATCCTTAAAGAAATTAATATTCCAGACAAAAAAGAACTGAGAAGACAATTTCATGAAGACCATCTTGATTGATTTAAATATTATTCTTGATTATCTTCAAGAACGGGAAGGCTATGAAAAAGCACTTGATATAATAGTTCAGTGTTGGCGTAAAAAAGTGAAAGGTTATGTATGCGCTCATGAAATTACAACATTGTCATATTTTTTGACAAAAATGAGTAAAAATAGAGATAAAAATATAAAAATAATTTCCACAATATTAGAACTATTTGAAATAATAGAAATTAACAAACCTATATTGAAAAAAGCATTATTATCAAACATTGGTGATTATGAAGATGCAGTTATAGTAGAATCAGCGAAAGAAAAAAGAATAGATTATATAATAACAAAAAACACAAAAGATTTTAAAAATAGCCAAATAAAAATATTAATGCCGGAAGAATATTTAGCAACCATCCTTTCTCTATAATCCCATAATTTTCCGTATGCGCCTTATTCTCTGCAAAAGGGCCGGATGCGAATAGTTGCAGAAGACAACTGCCGGATGCGGATTCAGATTGCTCAGAGCCTGGGAGGATATTTTTTTGAGCGCCGAGATCTGCTCTTCGCCCAAGCCGTATTCAACTGTAAACGCGTCGGCCTGGTACTCAAATTTTCTTGACAGGCCGTTCGCCGCGAGCCCAATCAGTACCGACACCGGCGCGAAAATGCAGAAGAACCCGGTAATGCCCAAATGAAATGAGGGCATTGTTCCTCCCAGCGCCTGCGCAAGCGCGTGATTGTTTATGAAAAAAGACATCAGCCAAAATGTGAGGCCCAATGTAAGCATTGATATAAGCAGATTGAAGATTACATGCTTCTTCTTGTAGTGGCCGGTTTCGTGCGCGAGTACGGCGACTGTTTCTTTTACCGTGAGCTGTTTTACGAGCGTGTCAAAAAGGACAATTCTCTTTTTTTTGCCGAATCCGGTAAAGTAGGCGTTTGCCTTTGTGCTGCGCTTCGAGGCGTCCATAACATATATATTGCCGGCATAAAATCCGGCCTGCTTTACAAAAGACTCAATGGCATTTCTTAGCTCTCCCTCTTCGAGAGGCGTCTGCTTGTTGAACAAGGGAACAATCCACTCGGAATAAAAAAGGCTTATCACGATTGATATAAGCGCGGCGGCCGCCCACGCAAAAAGCCAAAAATACACGCCGGTATAGCTGTAAATAACGAGTATGACAAAAAGGAGAAGTCCGCCGATAATCAGCTTAAGCAGAATTGATTTGACGCAATCGGCGGCAAAGAGAGCGTGCGTCGATTTGTTGAAACCGAAACGCTCTTCGATCACAAATGTGCCGTACAAGCTGAAGGGAATGCTGATGAGTTCGCTTACCAGCATGAGTATTAGAAAAAATACAAGCGGCAGCAGAAAACCCGAGGCATGCTCTCTGAGACGCTCATCGAGCATTCCCAAAACTCCGAAGAGCAAAACCAAAAGCGAGACAATAAAAGAGAATGTTCCGGCTATGCGGCTGAAACGGTCATTTGTCTTTTGGTATAATTGCTGTTTTGTGTATTCGCCGGGGTCATAGATGCCGTGCAGTTCCAGCGGAATCTCAAGTCCCATTCGCCTTCTGTTAAGCAGCGCGAGTATTTGCTCCCACATAAAGTTGAGGACAAAAAAAGTGATGATGATCCAATAATAGGCGTTATGCACTTACTCCACCTTTTTTTGCAGCTCCGCGAACTTGTCCTTGAGCATGGAGCCCAAGGTTGACGCGGATGATGCGTGCCGGCCGCTGAATTCCATGAACTCATTTTTTTCCTGAATCTTTTGCGCGTCCCTGACACTGAGTATAAGTTTTCTGCCGTGCCGGTCCATTTCTGTTATTACAACGCTTACTTCACGTCCCGGCGGAAACTCCTTTTGTATATCGGTATTTTTGACCGCGAGTTTTTCCTTTGGGGCAAAACCGAGCATTCCGTTTGACAGGCGTATATGCGCGCCGAATGGCTTTGAGTCTTCGACAACTCCGAGCAGCAGCGCGTCGGAAATTGTGTGTGTCTGCCACGGGTCGTCTCCATCCGCAAGTTCAAGGGAGATCTTGCGCTGCGCGTGATCTATGCTTATGATTCTTACGGCAACCGTGTCTCCGGCTTGGAGTACATCCTCGGGTTTCGCAACGCGTTTTGTCAGGCTCATGCGCGATACATGAATGAAGCCTTCCAATCCGGGATTGAGTTCAACAAAGGCTCCGGTTTTTATTATATTGGTCACGCACCCGTTGACCGTGCTCCCCTCCGCAAATTTATCTATGGCAGACCACGGCTCGGGCTGCAGGCGTTTGATGCTGAGCGAGATACGGTTATTGTCCCAGTCAATATCGGCAACAAGGGCGCTTATGCTGTCTCCTTTTGTAAAGTCCGATGGGGACGCGTTTCTTGCCCATGAAAGTTCGGAGCGCGGAACGAGCGCGTCGGCGCCGTCTATATCAACAAAAACGCCGAAGCTCTGGACCGATGAGACGGTTCCTGTTACAGTATCGCCCTGCTTAAGATTTTTCCGCAGCTCATCCTCTTTTTCCTTTCTTTCGGTCTCAAGGAGCACCCTTCTTGAAAGAATGATGTTCTTTCCGCGCTCCCCATACAATGTTATTTTAAACGAAAAAGTTTTGCCTATATAAAAGCTCTCGGATTCGGGTCTGATGTCTATCTGTGAAAAAGGACAAAAACATTTTATGCCCGAGACGGATACCGAAAACCCGCCCTTGACCGCCTCGGTGACGTGTCCCTCAACAGGAATGGAATTTCCATAGGCGGTCTTTAGAACATCATGCGATGCCGCGCCGCTGCCGATGCGGGATGTCAGCATGATTTCTCCGCCTTTGATTGACACAATATATGCCGTTACAGCGTCGCCTTTTTTTGCCGTGAGGCTTCCGCCTGCGTCCGTAAATTCGCTTATGCTCATCAGCGCTTCGCTCTTTCCGGATATATTCACAAACGCGTATTCCGGTGAGAAGTTGACTATTGTTCCCTGTACCTTGTCGCCGGTTTCAAAATTGTCGGCCGCGCTCAGGGACTCCTCCAGCATTTTGGCAAAATCTTCCCGGCCCATGTCTTCAAAATTATCAATCATGCTTACACCTTATCTGCAACAGACATTTTTTGTTAGGCCGGCTTTAGTCAATCATTTTTTGGCCGGAGGAAAAAGTATGCGCGGCGGGTGGGCTGAATTCAAGTTTATATTTTTAATTGGTAATTTTCAAGATAAACGGCCGGCTCTTTTATACCGATGATAATACCATCTATAAGATAAAAACTAAGTTTTCCTGCAAATACATCCGTTTCTTCCATAGCCGCAAAAACATATATTGTATCAGAGCTTGCCTCTCCATTTTGTATGCCTTTTCTTTCCTGTTGCTTATATTCATTAATAGCACTCTCATTTTTTCTGGCAAGAGATGAATCATTTACAGTAATATTATGCTCTGCTGCCAGATATAAAAAATCGTATAATTTAGTAAATTTAGAAAAAAAGAAAATGTGCTTGGTATTTTTTGCAAGTTTGTTCCACTCTTCGGATGGTAATTGTGTCTTCCATTCGATCCTTTGCTTTAAACCATTTCCCTTGTTGGTAAAATCCCCCCGTAAATCAAGAAACTGCACAAACACAAAGAAGAGTAAAAGTATAACTGCTTTTTTCGAACACATTGCAATAAGATACCAAATGCAGAAAACAGTTATAATATAAATAACAGGCCATGTCATTCTGCCCGTAGATCTGAATGTGGCCAGCATATTTCTAATGGCTTTAGGTAGAACGTAAGTAAAAAGAACATGCTGATTAAACGTGATCGCTGGAGACAGCGCAAAGATTGTAAAAACTAATATAATGCCCACAACCAATGCTATATTTGTTTTATTTTCTGTGTATTTAATCAAATTCAATGTATTACGTGCATTGAAAATAATTTGCGAAAAAATCATAATTAGGCATACAATAATGCCAAGGCCGAGGTAGGAATATCCCTCATATTGCCCAGCTTTAGCCAGAGGTAAATCTTTTAAGAAACAAGATGTTCCCTGCGGATTAAATAAAGCATTGATATTAGCACTCAAAAATCCCAAGCCGCCGGCGCTTGATTTTGAATGTGAATAAAACGCGCCGAAACAGAGCATTGTTATAAGTAAGGCTGAACATGAGATAGTTATTGTAAGAAGCTGTTTTTTCCAGTTTCTTGTATGCAAATAATCGGACAGCAAATCAAAACACATAAAAATAAAAACCATGAGCACAAAATACATATGTATTACCGCCGAGAGACACAACAAGCCGCTATAAACAAGTGTGCGTTTGATTTTGCTATAAGTGCGGCTGGAAAGAAAAACCAAAATACATAACAAAATAATAAAATGAGCCGCAAGCGATGTATGTGAGTGCAATATATGTGCGTGTGATGCCTGTACATACATCCGCCATAACATTACGGTTGAAAACGTAAAAAAGAACGATCCGATACATGCTTGTATAGTATCACCGCCTATTTTTTTTACAATAATCCCGCCAATACCGCCTTGCAGTATATAACACAGAATACCAAAAAGCCCAAAATACTGAAAATTATGCGGCAATATGGGAGAAAATAATTTTGATATAACGGCAAAAAGTGGAATCGAATCAGTATAAATAATTGATTCCTTAAGCGGATAAACAATATTATCCATCATCCCTATTGGGAAATACCATGCAGAATTGCGAAACAGCCGCCAACCAAAATAGTGCAGTGGTAAATCTCCTCCTCCATTCATAAGCCAATCTGTATATGTAAAATCAAGTATAGTGATACCATACACATAAATAAAAAATAATGCGCCTATCAGACCGCATGAAATAAACACAAAAATACTGGAATTAATCACTTTGTTATTATTTATTTTGTCATATATTTTCCTAAATAAAGCGATGACTAAAGCGGTATATGGCGAAAAGTAGTCTCTATCTACAATGTACGTTATAATGCCGGTTATCAATATTCCAAAAAATGGAAACCGCAACTCACTGGGCATATCGCGGCCGAGACTCCAAAAGTAATAAACAATTACATACAAAATGAATACGGTAAATAAACAGCATAAAGTCGCAATCTTATTGTTTTTATAAAAAAGCACATATAAAATAATAACAAAAATAAAACTTATGCTGACTAAATAATTATCCAATTTATCTATATGATGTAATTCTCGATGAATGATAAATGATTGAATAAAATAGATAATATTGCTTTGTACTTCCGGAATCAGCATAACTATGCAGGCGATTAGACCTATTATAGAAACAATAACAAGAGATAGTTTTATTCTTGTAGGTAGAAAAATATTTACAAATTTCATTTTACATTCCTTTTATTCATGATATGGTTTTTTAAAAACAAGAAAACGCTGCCCAAGATAATTTAAGGCGGTGAATAAACACATTCCGGTAAACAATGCTAAAATTTCACTAATTCTTTGCGGACTGATTCCTATCAAATAATTTACTGCCGGT
>JAITPE010000258.1 GCA_031289575.1 Spirochaetia bacterium
TACCATTGCTGGTTGGTTTGGTTGTACTGGATAACTACGTCTGCGTAGTTTTCAGGCGGCATCAGATAGACGTCGGGGTCTTGGTATCTCCTGAGTTTGAGCCGTTCCGGTGTCGAGTAGTAATACGTCCCATGCTTTTTCATTCGGATTCTTCCTCCCTCTTTTGTTTTTTTTGCGTTAGGCGTTGGGGCGGTATTGCGGTTTAACCGCAATTAAGTGGCAAAAAAATAATATCTTTGTACTCGATTTCATAAAGCGCTTCTATCTTCTTGATGGTTGTAACTCTGGGATAGGATTTCCCAGATTCATACCTACCAAGCGTATCAGCAGTAATCCCTAGCGCCTTTGCCGCTTCAACCTGTGTGAAGCGTTTGTTTATTCTTGCCGCTTCAAGCGTCATACCCATTTACTCACCTTCTCTCTATGTGCGTTATTATATTACGGTTTAACCGCAATGTCAACGGTAAAACCGTAATTTTTTATTTATTTTATTGACTTTTTGCGGCTTTACCGTTATTATGATTAAAGAATAGAGGTGATTATAATGGAGAACAATTTAGGAAATAAAAAGATCATGGCCGCTAATATCAAGTATCAAATGGACTTACACGGTAAGACCAGAAATGATGTATGTAATGTTTTAAACGTTCCATATACAACATTCAGGGATTGGATATGTGCCAAGACATATCCACGAATTGATAAGATTGAACTGATGGCCAATTATTTCGGCGTAAACAAGTCCGACTTAGTTGAAGATAGGGAAGGCTTGTCCAGACCCCACCTCAAAGGCTTAGAGGTCGTTCCACTCCCCAGCAAAAAGCGCATACCGATCTTAGGCAAAATAGCCGCTGGCAAGCCTATTGTCGCGGATGAATATATAGAAGAATATGTATATGTCGATGACGACCGCATTGATTACGGCTTGCGCGTGCAGGGCGACAGCATGATCGGGGCGCGAATATGCGACGGCGACACCGTTTATATCGCTCCGCGTGAGAAAATAGATATTGCCAACGGAGATATTGTCGTGGCGATTGTCAACGACGATGAGGCCACGCTAAAGAGATTCTATCACTATGGGGATGAAGTAATTTTAAGGTCGGAGAATCCCACGATAGCGGAAATGCACTTCCCTATTGAGGATGTGCGGATCATCGGAAAAGCTATGGAATTTCGCGGAAAAATACGATGATTTTAGTAAAAGGAGGAATGCACTATGGACTTTATTGATAACTTAAAACAATTCGCGACACGCGCCGGAAAACTGAAAGAGCAGATACAGACGGAGGAGGCTACAAAAACATCTCTTATTATGCCCTTTTTTCAACAGGTGTTGGGCTATGATGTATTTAACCCGGATGAGTTTGTCCCTGAATTTACCGCCGACGTCGGCATTAAAAAGGGGGAGAAGGTTGATTACGCCATAAAGCTGGATGGCAAACCCGCAATCCTGATTGAGGCCAAGTGGTGCGGGGAGGCTCTGGACAAGCACGATTCTCAATTGTTCCGCTACTTCGGCACGTCAAGAACTAAATTTGCCATCTTAACCAATGGGATTGTGTATAAGTTTTTTACAGACCTTGAAGAGCAGAATAAAATGGACTTAAAACCCTTTCTTGAGTTGGATTTACTGAATATAAAAGAGACCCTCATTCCAGAGGTCAAGCGCTTTTGCAAGAGCAGTTTTGATGTTAATGAAATTTTCAGCAGCGCATCCGAACTGAAATACTCGAATGAATTAAAAAACTACTTTTCAGCACAACTCAAGGAACCCTCTGATGAATTTATCCTGCACATGATCACTCATGTATACGACGGGAAGAAAACACAAAATGTAATTGATAAATTTCGCCCAATTGTTAAATTATCCCTTAACAATTACATAAGTGAATTGATGAGTGAGAAGATAACAACTGCATTAAAAGGCAATAATTCCGACCCTATTCCCTTACCCGATTCAATCCCCGTCCCGATTATAGAGGAAGTCGAAGAGCATAAAGCTAAGATCATTACAACAGATGAGGAAATCGAAGGCTATTATTTAGTAAAAGCGATTCTCAGCGAAAAATTCGATTCCTCAAAAGTCACCTATAAAGACACTACCAACTATTTTAGCATTAATTTTGATGGTTTTGTGACAAAGTGGATTTGCCGTCTTTGGCTGAACTCCAATCGAAAGTCGCTGATACTGCCAGGAGAAAATAAGCAACAAATTACCTACGAAATGGATAACATACACGATCTATTTAAGTATCGGGCAGAGTTGGAAGCCTCTGCCGCTAAATATATGGACAAGAGAGATTGAATCCAGATGTTTTGTTGACGTCAACAAGACGTAGGACTGAGCAGGAATAAAGCGGAATCTATAGCACCAGGCAACACAAGAAACGACGGATACGTATGAAAAACCGAAATTAAAACATTGACAAAAACGCACCAATTAGAGTAATATGTAATTAAGTTAAACAGTTCTCGGTGCGTAGACCTCCCAAGATTCGGGAGTGGATGAAGCCGAGGACTTTTTTTATTTGAGGTGAAAGAGATGGGAAGCACAGCAATTATGGTAGACGGCGGATTCTATCAAAAACGAGCCAACGCCTTATTTGGGAAAAAGAGCGCAAAGCATAGATCGGATGAACTGGTTCAATACTGCCAGCGTCATTTGAAAAGTCAAAATAAGGATCAGGGCAGTTCTTCGCTCTATCGTATTTTTTATTATGATTGCCCTCCATCTGAAAAGGTCGTATTTCATCCGCTTACGCAAAAGCATATTTCCTTGTTGAAGAGCGATCAATACGCTTGGTATCATGACTTTTTTACCGCTATCATAAAGTCATGATCAATGAAGCCACCAGCAGATTATCCATTAGCATAATGCCCCCTTTTTCTCTAAGGTTCCTGACTCTATTATAGCAAATAAGGAGGGTGCGATACATGACGAAAAAGACACATCGCAGCGCTAACGGTTCCGGCCATATCCGCAAGCGCTCTGACGGCACATGGGAGGGGCA
>JAITPE010000060.1 GCA_031289575.1 Spirochaetia bacterium
AGTTTCATGAATTACCCTCCAGTAATTCATTATAAAATAATATATTTATGAGACTAAGTCAAATTATTTTATAATTTTTGCTATGAAAGCACTATGTGAGAGAGAGTCAGCCGCTTTAAATGTCACAATGCAGAGCCATCCTGTCAGTTCATGTGCAAAAAACGCTCTGTTAATTAATGTCGAATCCGTACTGTTCGATTATCTGCTTCCCCGTTTCTGAGTGGACAAATTTTAAAAACTTGTCGCAGGAACTGTTGTAAGTTTCGGTTACGCCCGCGATTGAGTACGCAATCTGATTATACGATTCCTGAGGAAATGTGTATATCGTCTTTACATCGGATGATATTATGGCGTCTGTTTTATAGATTATGCCGTAGTTTGTCTGGGCTATCTCGACAGCCTGAAGTGTGCTCTTGGCATCGTTAAAGAGATCAAATTTGCCTTTAAGCTCTTCATAAATATTATAGTATTTAAATATCTCAATGATGCTCCGGCCGAATACAACGGTAGCCGGATTTCCTATAGCTAATTGCTCGTTTGCGAGTAGTTGAACGAGATCGGCCGGTTTGTCTATTTTGTTGGCAGCGGCATACTTGGAGCCCACAAGGACAAGAGAGTTTTTGCCGAATGGTGATATTGTTCCATCTTTGAGTTTCTTCGTACTTGCAAGCGTGTTGAACCAGTCGGAGTTTACAAGAACAATGATGTTCGTATCGTCCCGGCCCGTATTAACAGCATCAAATATGTCTCCTGTAGCTCCAAAATTGATTCTGACCTCGGCCTTTGGGTTATCCATTCTATACTCGTTGACGAGTTCACGCAAGGCATCTTTTGCCGAAGATACCGAAGCTATGCTGATTTTTTGCTGCGAGCAGGCCAAGCAGGGAACGACGATCAGTGACACAATAAAAACCTTAACGGCTTTCTCAAATAACTTCATTGTATTTTACCTCATTAACCTATTGTAAAGTCCATTTTAAAACATGCTCCGGACTATGTCAAATATTTTCCGGAAAGACACTTTCTATATTACTTTCGGCAGAATAGGAAAAATGATATAAAATTATTTGACAAAGCCGATTCTTATATTAGTAAGGTATACATCCATAAACCAATAAACTGCGGGTTACACAATGAAATCATCGGCCATGATAAAAATATTAGCAGTCTCATCCACTATCTTTGCGTTAACCCTTGATTCCCGGCTCTACGCGTGGACGCTTGTTGATGTAATTACAGGCAGAGAAGCGGCCGAAGACTCCTTTGACCCCGAAAACGATATACTCTTTCTGCCCCAACTCGGCAAAAAGGATTTTTTTGAATCGATAGACGATCTCTCGATTGCCCGCAAAAAAGACGTGCGCAAGTTTATCAACCTGTACCTCTCGAAGGGCAGAAACTACACAATCAAGGGGATCGAGCGCAGCGTCATGTACAAAGAGGTAATAGACGCCGTATTTGCCGAAAATCCCGACATTCCGGCCGGTATCGCGTGTCTTCCCCTATTGGAGAGCGGCTTTAACCCAAGGGCAGTCTCAAGAAGCAAGGCGGTCGGTCTGTGGCAGTTCATGCTGAACACCGCCGACCCGCTCGGCCTCAAGAATACGCGCTGGGTTGATGACAGGCGGCATATTGAGAAATCAACAAGGGCGGCAGTGCGCCACCTGCGCGGACTGTACCGGACATTCGGTTCATGGGAACTCGCGCTTGCCGCTTACAACGGCGGAGGCGGCCATGTGCGCAGGTCAATGGACAAGGCAGGTACATGGAATTTTTGGGAACTGCTTGAGACTGACACTCTCCGGACAGAAACAAGCGAATACGTTCCGCGCTTCATAGCGCTTCTCATTATATACAAGAATCAGGAACTATTCGGCCTTTCTGGCCTGATCAAAGCCGCGAAACCGGCAGAGGCCGGAACCGTGCTCATCACCTACTCGGTTCCGCTGAGCGCCGTAGCGCGGCTTTCCGGGACACACATTGACACGGTACGCAGCCTGAATCCGGATCTCATAGCGGAAGCCACACCGCCCGAACATGACTACACCATTATACTGCCTTTGGAACAGGCCAAGCAGCTTGAGGAAAACATAGACGAGCTCTACAAATACCGCGTTCTTCCCAAAACAGCGGCCGCCAAAACAAAAAACATAAAAAACGCGAAGAATATAAAAAACACAAAGAGCACGCCTAACAAGAAATCTTACGCGAAGCAATACAAGGTAAAAAAAGGCGATACTATCTCATCAATTGCCAAAAAGAATAACAGAACGGCATCCGAAATAATGCAGCTCAATAAAATAGCAAACATAAACAGAATTATTCCCGGAAAGATTATACTCATACCCAATTGATTTTATATGGAGAAATTTGCTGTAATTCTTTTTAACTCAAACAATTACGTAATGTGGGCGGCGAAGCTGCTGAGAAAATCGTCCTTCTATTATAAGGTTGTCGGCATTCCAAGAGAATTGAGTTCCGACTGCGGTTACTGCGTTCAAATCAAACTCGACGAAACCGAAAAAATAGAAGAAATGCTTAAAGATACCGGCATTGTTTATAATAGAATAGAGCCGATGCCGTAAAAAATAACAAGGGCTTTTTGCGATGAAAGAAAAAACTGTTTCAGAAACGGACGTGCAGGAAGAGGTCGATATCCATGAAATAGCGCCCTTTGCCGACCAGTCTATGCTCACCCGAATCCTCGATAAACTGACCGATTATACCGACATAATAAGCGAGGCTAAACTCACATCCATCATCAACTTCAGCTATAATCTCGACAGCGCCCAAATAAACTCAATGGAGAATTTTCTTGCCAACAGCCGCGCTGTATCAAGAATATTCCTGATAGCCCAAAAGGGATCCAGGGATCTTGACCACGAATATATATCAAATGTATTTTCAACTCCAGAAAATCCGGAGAACTCACCGGCATATGTAAGCATTAGAAATACAATGGAGCTGCGCTTAACTCAGCAGACCCAGCAGTTTAACATGAACATGGGCATACCCAATGTGGCTAAATCCATGCCGCTCAACACGCTCAGAAACCAGGTTAGGTCATTCCAAAACGCTCAGGAATCAGGTTCTTCCGCCTCATCAAAGGTTCAGCACAGCTACATAGCCGCTTCTCTCCATGACGCGTATGTAACATTGATCACCCGCGTTGATTTTTGGAACGACAAGACATACATGAAATTCTTCTTTAACGAAGACAGCGGAAGCAGAAATATGCTCTTGACGCTGCGTCAGGAGAAAAAATCTCTCCACAGAATAAACAAGGAACTGAGCGATATACTCAGAGACTATGATATCCGCAGAGAGGAATTCGTAGAGCCCGAACCGGCAAAGGCAAACGAACGCCCAACTGTGCGCTATGTCGAAATCCCTATTCAGAACGCTGATGCGCCGCTGAAAATAAGAAAAAAGCTCCCCCCAACAATAAGCGTACAGAACGACCCGACCATGCAGACTCCGTTCGGAAAACAATATGGCGGGCGCATAAACACAATCATCATGGAGATATGCAACAAGGCCATCAACGCCGATCTGGACATCGACGCCATGGCTCTCGTGCTCTCGGGCATGTACAATAAGTTTATCTCCGACCCGTCCGCCATAACGCCGCAGAACTATGCCGGACTGATTATACACTCGGTCGAGTCCTTTCTTTTTATTGATACTGATATTACCGATTTCGCCGAAAAATTTTTGTACATAAACAGAAAGGAAAGCTTTCCTAAATTTTTCCAGGACAACTCATCCTCAATAGAAACCTTCATGTCTCTCATATTTGATATATATTTTGCGGAACGATTTAAGCCGTTTCTAAAATTCATGAAGACCGATGAAATGCTCACATTCACATGCGCCTTCATCATAAAAAGGCTCTACATCATCATCGGAGACGCGTTGACAATTTTCGGATTCTTCCTCATAAAGGCTGTAGGAAGAATAGGCAAAATACAGATGAACAATTCCGACTAACTCCCAATGGAAAAGAGAGTAATAAAGCAAGAGGCCTACTACAAAATCATCTGGTCGCCTATAGAAAAATACGACCGCCACCTGTTAACCCGGCTTATGCCCGAGATGCCGGGCATAACCGGACTCTTTTACAAAGACGACAGCGGATACGCTCCGGTACTGTTTCTTGAATGCTGGCGCGACGGTGTCCGTGACGGAATAAAAAACTTCATGGATCCCATTTTTATACGCTATAAGGAAATCAGGGAAAATATTGATATGGATGAGGTCTATGTCTCGTACACAATAATAGCCGC
>JAITPE010000107.1 GCA_031289575.1 Spirochaetia bacterium
CTGACATTGATTTTGCCGACAGTCGCCGAAAAAAAGATGGAAATAGTTTTTTTGAAAACAGCTACGGCTGAACAGAAGGACGCGGTAAAGAATTGGTTTTCATCGGGCTTTTCAACAGAAGAGAAAGAACTCTCGCTAATCGTGAAGGGAACATCCATCACCGATGCCGTGAAAAATGAAATCAAGGGCATGGACGGCGTAGAGGAAGCCCTTATTCTCAAGCACTGGGTTGAAGAAAAATTTTTATCCAAGAAGATCAATTTCGGACTCGATTTGCAGGGGGGCGTTCATTTGGTTCTCCAGGCAAACTACGATAAAATTCTCAAAAAGTATGCCGATGATATCAAGGCAATTGACAACAATCTCGCCGGCGCAGGCGACGATGAAAAAAAACAGCTCAAGAGAGACCGTGATTACATAACCGAAAATATTCTTGATGCAAGCGGCGCCGGCTATTCGATCAAGGAAAAATACAAGAGCGAGGTTACCAAGCAGGCGCTTGAGCTTCTCAGGGGCAGGGTCGACAAGTTCGGCGTTGCCGAACCATCCATACGCCCAAGCGGAAAAGACGCGATTGAAATCCAGCTTCCCGGCCTAAAGGATATTGAGAGCGTCAAGAACGCGATAGGCTCAACAGGAAGCCTTGAGTACCGGCTTGCCGATGACTCATCGTCCGCGGCGGCCGGCAGCCAATTTGAGGAGAAATATAAAAGCGGAACATTCCCGGCCGATTGGGACGAAAACAGCAGGTTTCTCGATTCGCTTCTTGCCGATATAAGCGCGGCAATATCGCTGCCGAATAATCTGGAGCTGATTTTTGTCTACGAAAAAGGCAAAGAGACCGATGAAACCCGCAGTCCGAATAAAATATACGCGCAGTACCCATTGGCCGTTGAAAAAGCGGCCGTTGTTGCCGGTACCGACATATCCGAGGCATCCGTAAACCGAGATGAATATGGAAAAATTGTAGTATCATTCAGAACCACGGCTGAAGGCTCCGTTAAGTTTGCCGAAGCCACAAAGGAAAGCAACAAGGGAAAGCGCTTGGCAATTGTTCTTGATAATAAAATAAGAAGCGCCCCCAACATAAACGACCAGATCACAACCGGAAGCGGACAAATTACCGGAGCCTTCAGCTACGAGGACGCCATGACTCTTGCCCGTATCGTAAAAGAGGGAGCGCTGCCTGTTGACCTGCAGATTATCGAGGAACGCATCGTGGGGCCGTCTCTCGGAAAAGATTCAATCGAAAGCGGAGTCAAGGCCGCAATAATAGGCATGATAGGCATAATGATTTTCATGCTCATCTACTACAAGGCCGCCGGACTCATTGCCGATTTCGGCCTTGTTCTCAATCTGATATTCATGCTTGCCATCCTTTCGCTTCTGGGAGCGACGCTTACTCTGCCGGGTATCGCCGGTTTCATTCTTACCGTAGGTATGGCTGTTGACGCGAATGTTATAATCTATGAGCGCATAAAAGAGGAGATAGCGGCCGGCAAATCGGTGCGCATGTCGATTCTTTCCGGCTTTGAGAAGGCATTCAGCACAATATTTGACTCAAACCTGACAACCCTCATAGCGGCCTTTATTCTGCTCCAATTTGGAACAGGACCAATAAAGGGATTTGCGGTAACGCTGTTTATAGGGGTAATATCAAGCATGTTTACAGCCCTTTTTGTTACGCGTTTTGTTTACGAGATAATTTCTCTTAACAAAAAAATAAAGAAGTTATCCATTTAAAGGAGATCACTTTGAAGAGAGTAATCAATTTCCTAAAATTAAAGTATATAGCCTTCGCCCTGTCCGTTTTACTTTTGGCCGTCTTCATCGCCGGTACTGTAATGAGAGGCGGCATGAATATGGGCATAGACTTTGTGGGCGGAGTAAAATTCATCGTCCAGTTTGACGCGGCAGTTTCCGAAAAGGAAATACGGGAAAGTCTATCCGGCAATCTGCAAATACAGCAGATCGGCGGTGAATCCCAAAATGAGTACATCATCTCCTCCAAGCTTACAGCGGAAAATGATTCCGGCGGAGATGTAAAAAAGAACCTGATAGAGAAATACCCGCAGATAAAATTTCTGAGCGAAGAAACTGTCGGCTCAACAATAGGCGACATACTAAAGACGTCGGCCCTAAAGCTGTTTATCGTAGCCCTGATCGCCATGGCTGTTTACTTGACATTCAGGTTCGAGCTTAAATACGCCTTTGGAGTAATGCTCTCCCTTATGCACGATATGATACTCACCTTCTTTTTTATAGGATTCACCGGAACCGAGCTAAACACTCCGGTTGTAGCCGCTCTTTTGACACTATTCGGGTATACCGTTAATGATACGATCGTTGTATTTGACCGTATCAGGGAAAATGTACAGGATCAAAACAGGCAGACATTTTCCGAGGTCATAAACAAATCCATAAGCCAGTCGATGTCCAGAACATTGCTTACCTCGCTTACAACGCTCTTTGCCGTAACCATGCTGTATTTTCTCGGCGGCAGGGTACTCAATGATTTCGCGAAGGTGCTTATCTTTGGAATTGTAGTCGGAACCTATTCGTCAATTTATGTTGCGTCTCCGCTCATTGTGGCATGGGAAAAATTTTCCAACAGAAAAAAATAGCATTACTTAAGGCGCTTCTCACTCTTTTGTTTATGCTTACACAGTTTCCGCTTAGAGCGGAAACTGCCGGCTATAATGAAAATGTTCCGTACGAGCTCGCGCCGCGGAGCATTCTTGGATTCGCGAAACACTTAGCCGGGGAGGGCGACTTTTACCGCGCGCTCTCCGAGCTCGACCGCCTTAATGGGTATTACCCAAACTTTTTGCCGGAACAGCGCTACATTATATCAAAGAGCTTTTTTCTTTTCAGCGGCGGCCGCTATGAAGATGTTCAAAAAACGTGGGCCCTCCCGACAGGATGTCGCAGTGCGGAGCGTGCACAGGATGTGCAAAAAACGCGGAGCGGCTTTCCGGGTACTCCGGGACTTTGGGTCTTTGCGGCCGACACTTATCTTGCATCCGCGGACTACAGCAAAATGGATACTCTTCTTCGCGGCGTCGATACCGATGATGTCCTCTACAAAAACATTCTTCTTAAAAGGCGCATACTGGCCTCTGTTGTGCTCGAGGACAGGAACGCCCTTGCTGTACTCGAACAGCTTTACAGCGGCGAATACAGCGCCTACAGGGAACTGGCAGCCGCGTCAAGTGCAATGCTTGCCGAAAAAAAATCGCCCGCTCTTGCCGCGCTCTGCGGAATTTTTCCAGGAGCCGGGTACGCCTATGCGGGTAATTTTTATACCGGCGTTGTCGCCTTTATAGTTGCCGCGGTAAGCGGAGCGCTGTCCTACGCGGCCTATGCCAATAACAGCAAGCTTACGGCTTTTTTCATAGGAACCATAGGTACATTTTTTTACGGCGGAAGCATTTTGGGCGGATATTTATCCGCCAAAAAATTCAACCGCAGCCTGACCGAGGAAACCGCATACGGCATGGCCCGCGGAATGTCCTTCACGGAAGACTACGAAAACATCTACAACAGAGACGGAATCGGCGGCATGAAATGAGCGCCTTCATGGACACAGCCCTTATGATAGCCTACAACCGCATGGGTAAGACCTCACCCAATCCGCCTGTCGGGGCTGTTATAGCTAAGAACGGGAAGCTGCTTTCAACAGGCGGCACAGGCCCCTTCGGCGGGCCGCATGCCGAGGCCGAAGCAATAGGGCAGGCTCTGCGCGGCGGGGCGGATTTGCGCGGAGCGGAAATCCATGTCTCGCTTGAGCCGTGCAGCCATTACGGCAAGACCCCGCCGTGCGCCGAGGCAATTGTGAAGGCCGGAATCAGCCGCGCGTATATTGCATTGACCGACCCGAACCCAATAGTATCCGGTAACGGTGCGCGCGTGCTCCGTGAGGGCGGGGTTGATGTTGTCTTTGCCAAGGAATACGCGGAGCGGGCGTACGACATCATCCGCCCCTTTAAAAAATACATTCATGAAAAAAAACCGTTCATCCTTTACAAGAGCGCGGTGACCCTTGACGGCAGAACAGACGCCGTAGTGGACGGCTCAAAGCGGATATCCTCGGCGCGCTCCCGGTACATCACTCACCGTCTGCGCTCCAAGGTGGATGCGGTAATCGTAGGCAAAAATACCGTATTGCTCGACGACCCCTCGCTCAATGTCCGCTTCGATGAATTTGAAAGCGAAGCCGCTTTTTTCGCAAAAAGCGGCGCCGAGATACGCGGAAGAAACAACGCGTTCCTCGACTGCCTTGTGAACGCGGAGTGCGAGGGGCGGGACCCGCTGCGGGTTATAATGGGACTGAGCGGTGAAATCGGCAAAAGCGCCAAAATCTTTTCCGATGACAATTACCTCATAATTGAAACAGAGGATAACTATAAAAAACTGCTTGACATCTCTCCTGAAAAAAAGGATTTTTTGACAGGCCTTAATATTTTTCTTACAGGTTCCTCTTCTCCGGAGGAAAGAACCGAAACCGCGCTGCGCGAGCTTGGAAGGCGCGGCATAATGTTCGCCATGCTTGAGGGCGGCGGAAGGTTAGCCGGCTCGTTTTGGGACTCGGACAATATAGATCAGTTTCTGTACTTCATAGCCCCTGTTGTCTCCGGCGCCGGACGCCCGTCCTTAGACGGGCGTGGAACCGCAGACGGCGCGGCAAGGCTTGCGGACATATCATCGGCTGTGATCTCGGATGATATACTTTTTTGCGGATACAAGGATGCGGCATGTTTACAGGCCTTATAGAAGAAACCGGTTTGGTAAAATCAATCAGGCCCAAGGGTGAGGGCAGCCTGCTTGAGGTGGCGGCGCGTGTTGTTCTTGAGGATACGCGCATAGGGGATTCGATCTCAATAAACGGGGCATGCCAAACTGTGACGGCCGTCACCGGCAAGAGCTTTACGGTATTTGTTTCAAGGATAACATCTTCGGTCTCTACCCTTGGTACTTTTGCGCCGGGGCTGCGGGTAAACCTTGAGCGCGCCATGACGCCCAACTCGCGCTTTGGCGGGCACATTGTGCAGGGGCATGTTGACGGCGCCGGAATTATCTCATCCCTTTCAAAGGATCAGGAAGGCCTTGAGGCAGGCATTGAAGTTTCTCCATCGATCATGCGCTATATCACGGCAAAGGGCTCGGCCGCTGTCGACGGCATTTCGCTTACGGTTGTTTCTGTGTCCGATAACGGCTTTACACTATATCTCATTCCCGAAACCCTCAATAAGACAACCATATCGGATTGGAAGAAGGGCAGCCGGGTAAACATTGAGGTTGATATTCTCGCGAAATACGTTGAGAAGATGCTTAACACAGGCGCGGGTAAAACCGGTGATGATGAACTCAAGAAGGCCCTTGCCGAGAACGGTTTTCTATAGGCAGCAAAAGACCTTACGCGACGCGGCATGGAAAAAATAAGGAAAACAAAATGAAAAGACTGTTAATAGCAATGGCATTGCCTCTTACGCTTTCGACTTGCGCCGGTTTTGGAAGGACACCCCGCGGCGAACGGCTTGAAA
>JAITPE010000143.1 GCA_031289575.1 Spirochaetia bacterium
GCGGCAAATAAACTGTACCGGCACGAAAATGGTTGACACCTTTGCAAATTATGAATATAAGGCGGATAGTCGGACTAAAACCGGCTCAGGTGAAATATGGAAAATGGACAGACGCAGGAAACCCCTTTCGAACTTGATGTAGCCATTAAAGCTACCGGCGGAGATGTGCAAAAGGCAATGGACATGGTCTCCGGCGAGTACTTTGATAACGCTGTTCTTAAGGGTACTTTTCTTCTGCAAGATTCCGGCTACTCAGGTATGTTTCTAATTTTTTTCAACATTGCCAATAACTATATACCATTTATGGATTCCTCAATCGTTAAAAGTACGCTTATTTATGAACAATTTGACGCGGCGGCTGAATGGGCAGTTGTTTTGCGCGAAATAGGTACACTAAAGCAGAGCGATGATATTGTTGATATACCCGGAGCAAACGATAAAATAATAAACGAGATACTTCAGGAAAATTTTTTCCCCGATGCCAAAAGCGGTAATCTTGAGCGCATTGAGGGCAGTTTGGAATTAATTATACGCAAGGTACTTGGGAACCAGCCCGTGAGCTGTAATTTGAGCATAGAACAGACAACCTCACTCGCCATGTTCAAAGAAAGCGTTCCCTTTGAGGATTCCGGAACAGTCCCGCCCGTTCGAAATGTAACTCCGCAGCAGTCCGAATTTGATCAGCTCATGGCCGATATTGAAAAAGACGCCGAGTTTGTAATAGAAGGCAGCGCCGTCATTGCCCCTGTAAAAGGCAAATCCATAAATGAAGTAAAGCCGGGTGAAAAAATAATGGTTCTGCTTACCAATAAAGACCCTGTATCGAGAAGGGTGCTCTCGTACCTGAAGGCAACCGATGACGATATTATTTATCCTGTGCCGGGCAAGGTGGTAGAAAAAGTTTCTTTAGCCGAAAGGGGCATCGTTGTTATATATGCTCTTGTAGCCAAGGGAATCATGGCTAAACTCATTGAGGAAGACAGCCTCAAAATAACAATGGTTGACGGCAAGTCCGGCGCCGACTCACCGGGCGGCGTAAACAAGGTATCTATCGGCATCGTTCTGTTTATTGCCGCTCTTGCGGCTATCATTATTTTAATACTGGTTTAGTTTGTGCGTATACTCATCTGCTTTATTTCTTTTGCCTGCCTCGCGCAGATGCCCGATTGGCATTTTTTCAAAGATGGTGAAGGCAATACATATTACATAGACAACGCCGGCAAGATTGTAACATCGGGCGCTCCCCGGTCTTCATATAGAGTCAGCGTGCGCGGTCTCGAATACTACACCGCGCACGCTGAGGAACTCATCATCAGTCATCATCCTGTTAATGGACTTCTTATTTTAAAAACAATTCTTGCCATGCCGGGAACCGACCAAAGAATTGTGGATGCCCAAAACAAGGCATCAGCCAATCTTAACGCGCTAAAGCAAAGACACGGCACCCGCTTTGATGAAATGAACCGCTTGGCATCGCCGCTCATATTTGAAAACAACGGCGAAACAACCATTATTCACGATGTTTTATTCTATTCGTTCAAGACGCCGCACCGCTTTGATATTATTAGAAATAAATGGCGGCTTGCCCACAACTATTGGTATAACGGACTTTTAATCGGAGTGAGGATGAACGGCAGCAAAAGAACATCGGGCTACGATTTTCTGTTTGCCCTTGATTCCGAAAAATTTGCCAAAAAGTTAGAAAGCTTAAACCGGCTCGCGGATAACTGGAACTCTAAGCTCTTTTTGGAAAATATAGAGCATACTCAAATATCTATAGACGAAACCAAAGCAGTTTATTCTTTTTCGGCCGGCACTCCTCCATCCTTTGCAGGCTTTGAATCCTTTGTTAAAAACGGAAATTTCGGCTACATATTAAGGAGCATCGCTCCGACAGGAGCAAGTGAAGATGTTCAAAAGGCAATGAAAGAAATTGTAGGCAGTTTTTCGGTCTCCGACTTGAACTGAAGTTTCAGATTTTGTAAACGAGAGCTGTTTCTCCGCAGTTGTCCCTGTCCTTGCAAAAACGGCAGTCTTTCCATATTTTTTCCGGCAGCGTTTCCTTGGGAACCTCGATGAAGCCGTTTTTTTTGAAAAAATCCGGAGAATAGCTCAAGGCAAATATCTTCTTGGCCCCATCGCGCAAAAGTACCCGTATTAAGTTTTTTACAAGCACAGATCCTATTCCCCCCTTGCCGTGTTCATCATCTACAACAAGAGAGCGAACCTCAATGAGTCCCTGGCCGTAGTCATATCGCGATACCGCTCCTATAACTTTCTCATTGAGCTCCGCTACAATGAACGTATCAATTGCGTTGCGGATTTCATCAACATCCCGTTGCAGCAAAACGCCCTTATCCGCGTGTGCGCGCATAAGGGCGTTTATGGCTTCGGCCTCGTCCACAAAGGGTTTCCTTACTATGATGAAGTTCATTTTGTTTCGGAACGTTTTATGATATTGACGCTGTTTTCCGCGATAAATTTTTGGTCGGCTCCAAGTTTTTTCATTGATTCCTGGGCCTCGGCCTCGCTCTTGTAAGGGCCCACATATATGCTGTACAGGTTTTTATTGCTTTTATCCTTCGGAAGAAGAACCACATGTCCCTTGGCGTGAATATACGCGGC
>JAITPE010000186.1 GCA_031289575.1 Spirochaetia bacterium
GCGGCAGCGTTCTTCATATTGCGCTGGTGTTCTTCAATGCGCGTTTTGTACTGCATCTGCTTGTCTCTGTCGATTACAACATGCTTTTTTACCGGCGTATCGTTTATTACCTGGCCGCCGGCTTTTTGCAAATTGGCAAAGAGGCGCTTGCGTTCATCGTCGCTGAGCTGCTTAATGCCTATGGTTTTTTTTGTGTCGTCAATCTTTCTCATATTTAAATAATCGGCTTAGTTTTCTCTGTGCTCTATAAAATGTTTTGATTTGTAAAAAAAAGGCATTGATTTGTCAAGGTAAATACGCCGGGGCAGTAGCAAATTATTTTGCGGTTATTTTCTTCATTGATTCCTTAAGTTTATGATGTTGTGCTTGGCACCGGATTGGCGCAGTCCGCCCCGACGCCAGAAGAGTGGCTCTGGCCCTAATTTTAAATCGCTACCCACTCAAAAAATATTTCCCGTATAAATTACTCTTGACAAACTTTTAAGCACATGTATAATTGGTTAATTTAGCAGGAATCCCTGCGAGCGAAAATAAGGCAAAAAACGCGCCTGTAATTTATGGATTCCCTTCGCTAAAGCTGTTTATTTTTTATAAAATTTTCACGATCCATTTTAATCGGCAAGCCGAAATGGTTTGTTATGCTTTTTTTGCTATGCTTTTAAGATAATACAAAAAGGAGGACAAATGAGCAGAGGAGAGATAAAGCGTCTCTTTGAGCCGGAAAGCGTTGCTGTAATAGGAGCGTCAACTACGCCTGGAAAAATCGGATACAGCGTTGTCCGTAATCTTAGAAACGGAGGCTACGAGGGTAAGGTATATCCAATAAATCCAAAGGCCGATGAAATATGGGGTTACAAAGTCTACGCTGGTATAGGCAAGGTTGAGGGGCCGGTTGACTTGACTGTAATCACCGTTCCGGCGGCGCTTACATACGATTCGGTAAAAGAAGCGGTAGCCAAGGGAACAAAGTACATCACAATCATAACATCCGGTTTCGGAGAGGTCGGAGATTATGAAACGGAAAATAAAATCGTTGCTTGCGCCAATGAGGGCGGAGCAAGGATTTTGGGGCCAAATATCTTCGGGGTATTTTCCGCGGCCGGAAAATGTAATACAACATTTTCGGCCAATAACATTCTCCCGGGCAATGTAGCGATACTCACTCAAAGCGGGGCTTTGGGAATAGCCATGATAGGCAAAACAGCCGCGGCCAATATAGGCCTTTCTGTTATGGCTTCTATAGGAAACAAATCGGACCTCGATGAAGCTGACTGCCTCGAATATGTCATTCGCGATGACAGCACAAAGGCAATACTGATGTATGTCGAGGGAATCAAAGACGGCATCCGTTTCATGGACGCCCTGAGAAGGGCGACCGCGGTGAAACCTGTTATTATACTAAAGGCGGGACGTTCTCAGCGCGGAGCCATGGCTGCGGCCTCGCATACCGGATCTCTTGCCGGTTCGGATGAGATCTTCGACGCGGTTATAAAGCAATGCGGAGCGGCGAGAGCCGAAACGCTCGAAGAGGCCTTCAACTGGTGCAATTTCGCGGCCAACACTCCGCCGCCGAAAAAGCATAACTTTGTCATAATAACAAACGGCGGCGGCATAGGAGTAATGGCAACGGATGCTTGCGAGACATATAATATCCCGCTGTACGATGACCAGAATGTACTCAAAGAGGCCTTCACGCCGATGACTCCGGCCTTCGGTTCCGTAAAAAATCCGATAGATATAACCGGAGGGGCAACATCCACCGATTATAATCTGGCCCTTGCCGCCTCTGCCGCGACAAAGGAAGTCGAGGGAGTCATGGCCCTCTACTGCGAGACGGCTACTTTCGATACGGAAAATCTTACTCCAATGGTAAAAGAGACATACAAGAAACACAAAGAATTGGGTAAGGCGATAGTGTACGCTCTGGTAGGCGGAGAGTTGGTAAGCGATTCCATAAGGGCTCTGCAGAAAGACGGGATCCCGGCGTACAGCGATGTTATGCATGCTGTTTCATCGCTTGGAGTCTCATATAACTATCAGAATTACATTGCCAAGAAGCACGATGCCGCCGACTGGGCAAAAATAGACACAGCCGGAATAAATTCAATCATAGACAGGGCGCTCGCGGACGGACGCTCGTTCCTGCTGGCGAACGAGGGCTCCGATGTAATGAAAGCCGCCGGCGTAGCGATACCCGGAAGCGAAGTAGCGCCAAGTCTTGAAAAGGCTATTGAACTGGCTGAAAAAATGGGATACCCGGTTGTAATGAAGGTTGTGTCGAGAGACATCCTGCATAAAAGCGACGCGGGCGGCGTAATCCTCGGAGTAAAACATAAGGATGATGTTATTGCGGGCTATGACACCATCATAAAAAACTGCAAGAAGCATAATCCTAAGGCCGTTATCGACGGAATAGAAGTTACGGAGATGGTGAGCGCCGGTACCGAGTTCATTGTCGGCGGAAGGCGCGACCCTGCCTTCGGGCCTGTTGTCATGTTCGGTCTGGGCGGCGTTTACGTTGAGGTAATGAAGGATGTTGTCTTCAGGGCTCTGCCGATAAGCCGCGATGAGGCCCGCAGCATGGTGGACAGCATTAAGGCCGCGAAGCTTTTATCCGGAGTGCGCGGACAAGCCAAGAGGGATGTCAACAGCATTGTTGATACGATCATCAAGGTGAGCACTATCTTGAACGAATGCCCCAGAATAACCGACATAGAGGTCAACCCAATTGTTGTGTATGAAGAAGGCAAAGGCCTTAAGGCCGTAGACTCAAGAATAATGATAGCAAAATAGCAGCGATAAAAGCACAGGGGTTTCCCCTGTGCTTTTATCTTCCCAAAGAAACCGCATGATATATTTCGATAACGCAGCGACATCGTTTCCAAAACCGCCTGCGGTAATATCCGCAATGTGCGATTACATGACAAAGACCGGAGGCAACCCGGGGCGCTCGGCTCACATGCTTTCATTTGCTGCCGGAGAAACTGTCTTTGCCGCAAGGCAGCTCTTAGCCGAACTCTTCGGCGTGAGCGACCCGATGCGCGCCGTCATGCTGTTTAACGCAACCGATGCCCTGAATCTCGCGATTCAGGGCATCCTGCGTCCGGGAGACCATGCCGTTACAACATCAATGGAACACAACAGTACGGCGCGCCCTTTGTTTGAACTGCAAAAGGCCGGCCGCATAGAGGTATCGGTTGCCTCTGCCGGCCCTGACGGAAAGACCGCGCCCGAACAAATAGAGCGCCTCATAACTGATAAAACAAAACTCGTGGTTGTTAACCATGTCTCAAATGTATTCGGAACGGTTCAGCCTATAGAGCGGATCGGGCGCGTTTGCCGCAAATCCGGCGCGGCCTTTCTGGTGGACGCGGCGCAAAGCGCGGGCTGTATCAATATCAATCTGGAGAGGGATAACATCGACCTTTTGGCCTGTGCAGGGCACAAGGGACTGCTTGGGCCTACCGGCACAGGAGCGCTTGTCATATCGGATTCGTTTGATTACACAAAAATAAGGCCGCTGCGTTTCGGCGGAACAGGGAGCCTTTCCGATAGGGTGGAACAGCCCGATTTTTTGCCCGATATTTTTGAAAGCGGAACACTCAATGCCGCCGGCCTCGCGGGCCTTGCCGAGGGACTCAAATTCATAGCCGCTTACCCCGGAGGCGCCCAGGCAATCGGAAGGCGCGAGAGAGAACTCGCCGCCGGATTTGTGGAATCCGCCGCGGAGGCCGTGCGCGGCTTCCGGACATATACCGGCAGCGTCGAAACAGGAACGGTTGCCTTTAACATAGACGGAATCTCTTCCGCGCAGCTTGCCGGACGCCTATCCGAGCAAGGCATAATGTCAAGGGCCGGCCTGCACTGCGCGCCTTTGGCTCACCAAACAATGAACACGTTCCCGGCCGGAAACGTAAGGTTTAGCTTAGGATGCTTTAACACAGAAGAAGAAATCGCCATAGCCGTAAAGGCTCTGGCTGCTGTTGTGTAATCCCATTCGCATAGGCGGACATATCGACCATATTGA
>JAITPE010000221.1 GCA_031289575.1 Spirochaetia bacterium
TCGGCATTGAGATTGACGCGGATGCAAAGAGCTTCAAGGAGTATGTTCTGGAAAAGACGCTGTAGGGCGGCCGGAACAGTCCGCCCGATTGGATCGTTCCCTTTCAGCCTTTGAAAAAACGCAGCCGCAGTAGTCCTGCCGGTAAAAACCGTACATCTTCGAAAGCTCAACAGATTTTTTGAAGCCGTCCTTCTTTTTAAAATCGGCCTGATAAAACTCCACATTGTACTTTTCACTTAGCTCGGCCCCGGCCCTGTTTATCATGCCCGCGTCTTTACGCGGGCTGATGGACAGGGATGTCCCCACAATTCCGATTCCAAGTTCTATGGCTTTTTGAAAAGATGACTCAAGGCGGCAGCGGAAACACGCGGAGCATCTCTCGGAGCGCTCCCCGTATTCCGCAAATGGAGAGACCTTGGCGAGCCACTCATCAGCCCCGCCTTCAGCGGCAATCAGGGCCATGCCCTTCATGCCGGAAAAACGCTTTAACTCATCCAATCTGAAATTGAATTCGCGCAGAGGGGCAATGTTTGGATTAAAAAAATAAGAAACCACATCGAAAGAATCTTTGAGCAATTCATAAACATAGCAGACGCACGGAGCGCAGCATGTGTGAAGAAGAATCTGTTTTTTCTGAGTCACTTCTATGTCACTTCAGATAAAGATTACCGAACTCATTAATTTTGTCAACATTTTCAGGGTTTGTTTTACTGTCGAGCCATATAAGAAGCCGGTACCTGACTGTCTCTTCTTTGCTGTATTCGTGGTGAATCACATACTTTGCCATTTCAAAGCGCAGTTTATCGAAAATCTCTTCGGCAATGCCGAAATTGGCGGGATCTCCGTCTAACATATTGCATATCTTGACAAGTATTTCATGTTTATCAATTTCTTTCACCTCCTCAAGCCATGATTCACCAAAGATGGAATTCTTCAGGCTAGCCTCTTCACGCCGTTCAAGAAAATCCACTCTATTTTTACTGTTCACACACTCTCTTTATCTCCTTTATATAATTTATATATTTCTATTATTCCAATGTGAAACTATGTATTAAATATGAGAGTAAACTACTAATAAAAAGCCCCGAAGTCAACATCTTTTTTTATGTTTTTTCTCATATCAACAGAAAAATAAAAAATAGATTGAAAAAAAACGTATCATTTTAGATTTTAAATCTGTTATGAATACATTACATGTCAAAGAAATATTAGAAAAAAAGGAAATAAAACCATCCCTGCACCGCATCAAGATATTCGAGTATCTCGCTGATAACATTATGTCTCACCCGACAGTTGATATGATCTATCAGGACATCCTCAAGGATATACCGACCCTGTCTAAAACCACCATATACAATACCCTCAAGACATTCGTGGAGAACAAAATAGTCAGAGTCATAACGATTGATGAAAATGAGGTAAGATTTGATGTCAAAATCGACGCTCATGCTCACATGAAGTGCGTAAAATGCAATTCTCTCTATAATGTTGACGTGGACCCCGAGCTTTTCAGCAAATTTTTTGAAGAAAATAATAAAAATAAGCACAAAATATTCGAAACGCATATATATTTAAGGGGAATATGCGATAAATGTTTAAATAAAACAGAGATCTAATTTTATTTGCTTGAAAAAATATCTTCTTTATAATATTCTTGTGAAAATCTTATTAAGGAGGAATAAATGGATAAACACACCTGCTCTGTTTGCGGCTATGTTTACGATCCCCAGAAGGGTGATTCCGAGGGTGACGTAAAAGCTGGAACAAGTTTTCAAGATATTCCCGGTACATGGGAATGTCCGATTTGCGGCGCTGGAAAAAACGCCTTTAAAATTACTGAATAAAGGAGAGTAATATGGATGCGGTACTTTTATCAAGAATCCAATTCGGCTTCGCTGCGGGTTTTCATTTTATATTTCCGCCGCTTACCCTTGGATTAACACTGATTATCTTTATTTTGGAGACTCTATATTTTCGCAAGAATAGTGAAATACACAAAGAAATATCGACTTTTCTAATAAGGATTCTCGCGCTTATATTTACATTGGGAGTGGCAAGCGGTATTGTACTCGAGTTTTCGTTCGGAACAAACTGGGCCGAATACTCCCGCATGGTAGGGGATATTTTCGGGGCTCCTCTGGCGGCCGAGGCTGTCTTCTCATTTTTTCTTGAATCAACATTTCTTGCGATTCTCCTCTTCGGAAGGAGCCGGGTCTCAAAAAAAGCCTATCTTACAGCAGCCTTTTTGGTCTTTTTCGCTTCCCATTTATCCGGGCTTTGGATTATCATCGCCAATTCATGGATGCAAACGCCTGCCGGGTATGCGATTGAGAACGGTAGAGCGGTACTGACCGATTTCTTCGCGGCAGCCTTTAATCCGTCAACAGGCGTCAGGTATCTGCACACCGTGGTGGCCGCGTGGGTAACAGGCGCGCTGTTTGCCGCAGGCATAAGCGCCTGGTTCCTGCTTAAAAAAAGGAGCGAGAACATTTTTCGTCCCTTACTTAAAATATGCGTTGTTATCTTCATTATAACGGCCGCGCTTCAATTTGTGTCCGGGCATCTGCACGTTTTGCAGGTTGGAGAAACTCAGCCCGCAAAAATGGCCGCGTTTGAGGCCCTGTGGAAAACAGGAAACGGCGTTCCTATGTCGCTCTTTGGAATTCCCAGCGAAACCACAGAAACAACAAAACTTGAAGTATCTGTTCCCAAACTTCTCAGCATATTGATGCACTTCGATTCAAATGCCGAAGTCAAGGGACTCAATGAGTTTTCAAAGGAAGTATGGCCGCCGATTGTTCCTACATATTTGACATACCATTTAATGGTTATAATAGGGATAATCTTCGGCATTATGGCGCTTATCGCCTTAATACTTCTTGCGCGCAAAAAGCTCTTCACCGCGAATTGGTTCCTTAAAGTATTGCTGATTGCCGCGCCATTGCCGCTTATCGCGAACACCTTAGGCTGGGTTGCGGCCGAAATAGGGCGCCAACCTTGGGCAGTTTACGGGCTGCTTAAAACAGCGGACGCCGCGTCGAAAGCTGTACCGGCATGGCAGGCGCTGATTTCTCTTATCTTGTTTGTTATTGTATATTCTCTGCTCTTTGCTGTCTTTTTGACAATCTTTTTCAAGATAGTCAAAAGAGGGCCCGAGAGCAAAATCTAAAGGAGGGAGAATATGGAAACATTGCAAATATTGCAAATTATATGGTTTCTCTTAATAGGGGTACTGTTTGTAGGGTACTCGGTACTTGATGGTTTTGATCTTGGGGTCGGCAGCCTTTTTCCTTTTCTGGCGAAAACGAAAGAAGAAAAGCAGAATCTCTTTGATATAATCTGGCCGTTCTGGGACGGCAATGAGGTGTGGCTGCTTACAGCGGGCGGGGCTTTATTTGCCGCTTTCCCGTACGCGTACGCAACGGTATTCAGCGGCTTCTATTTGGCGCTGATGCTGGTTCTTTTTGCCCTGATATTCCGCGCGGTATCTCTTGAGTTTTGGATACACGATGAAAAAAGACAATCCCTTTGGGCAAACGCCTTTACGGTAGGCAGTTTTTTGCCTTCACTGCTTTACGGGGTAGCCCTTGGAAACGTAATCGTGGGAATTCCGCTTGATACGAATATGGATTTCACAGGTACATTCTTCACGCTGCTTCGTCCGTATCCTCTGTCAATAGGGCTCCTGGGGCTTGCCGCAATACTCCTTCAGGGAAGCACATACACGGCCCTCAAGGCCGATGGTACAATCAAGGAGCGCGCACGTTTGCTCACAGGAAAAATCTGGATATTCTACATAGTTACGTTTGTTCTTTCTATAGTAATGACGGCGGTCTTTGCGCCGAAAAACTTCTCAAACATTCCGGCATGGATATTCTTTGTCGTTGTGCTGGCCGGCACGTTTTTGTCGCGCCGCGCCTCTTCCGAAGGCAGCGACTTAAAGGCTTTTCTGCTGTCGTCATTGAGCTTCATAGGGCTATGGGGAATTACCGGCGCGATTCAGTATCCGAATCTTGTTGTAAACAATACCGGCGGAGGCAACATAACTATATTCAACGGTTCATCGACATCACTCACGCTTACGGTAATGCTTATCATAGCCGTGATCGGAGTGCCGATAGTACTGGGATATACGATATATGTCTACAGAGTCTTTAAGGGTAAAATCAAAAATCTGAATTACTAAGGTGAGAAAATGAAAAGTGTAAAGGGAACACAAACCGAAAAAAATCTCCTCGCGTCGTTTGCCGGAGAATCACAGGCGCGCAACCGCTATACTTTTTTTGCCTCGAAGGCAAAAAAAGAAGGCTACGAGCAAATATCCGCGCTGTTTACCGAAACGGCCAACAATGAGAAGGAACATGCGGAGCGGTTCTTCTCATACCTTGAGGGCGGAGACCTGGAGATTCAGGCTTCTTACCCTGCCGGTATCTTGAGCGGAACAACACCGGACAACCTAAAGGCGGCTGCCGCCGGCGAGAATGAGGAGCACACAAAGTTGTATCCCGAAGCGGCCGGCATTGCCGAAAAGGAAGGCTTTCCGGAAATCGCGGCTCTTTTCAGAAACATAGCGACTGTTGAAAAGCATCACGAGGAGAGGTACCTGAAGCTCCTTAAAAATATTCAGGACGGAACTGTTTTTAAAAAGGACAAGTCCATTTTGTGGAAATGCAGAAACTGCGGGTTTATCCACGAGGGTGCGGCAGCGCCTAAGGAGTGCCCTGCCTGCCTGCACGCAATGGCTTACTTTGAGGAACTCGACGATAATTTTTAGCAAGCAAAAGGAGCTGTTCAATTCTTGAACAGCTCCTTTTTTCTTTTTGCTGCATTTTTCATTCCGGTTTCCTTTCATGGGCTTGACAATTAGTACCAATAAAGCAAAATGCGGCATTGAGCCGGCGCGAGGCCGGCCTGCGGCCCAAGACAGGCAGGGCTGCCTGTTTATAGGAGACAATCAATGAAGAAACTACCAATAGGAATGCAGGACTACAAGGAACTGATCACCGAAAATTTTGTCTATGTGGACAAAACCAAGTATCTCTTTGACATGATCGACAGCGGCAAGTTCTACTTTATTTCCCGCCCACGCCGTTTCGGCAAAAGCCTTACCGTATCGGCATTGTACTATCTCTTTAAAGGAGAAAAAGAACTCTTCAAGGATACATGGATTTACGACAAGTGGGAATTTAAGGAATACCCTATCATTAAAATAAGCATGGTCGATATAGACGCAACAAGTAAAGAAACTATTGAAGAAACTCTGAAAGAAAAACTGAACAAGATATACCATGATTACGGCATAGTACCAATTTCAAATAATCTTAAAATGATGTTCTCCGGATTAATAGAAGAGCTCTCCAAGAAAGAAAAGGTTGCCCTTCTCATAGACGAATA
>JAITPE010000245.1 GCA_031289575.1 Spirochaetia bacterium
AAGTATTAAGATATATTGTTTTTGCCGCGCTCTTGCTTGCCTTGTCATGCGAAATGTCCGACGATGAGAATCACTACAAGCTGGTCATCTTTTCTTACTTCGGCAGTTTTATAGGAACCTATACGCTTGACAGCGATGTCTATATTATACGAAGCGCCGATATTGTGTACGACAGCGGAATATACACATACTCGAAGGGGCTCGGGAGCCTTACTAATTTGGATGTCGATATCGCCGGCGATCCGGCCACTACATTTCTAAAGGTTGTTCTTTACCAGAATAATGAAAAAGCTGACAGCACGTCGGCCAGCCGGACTGAGGCCGGAGCCTCCGTTTCTATAAACTTCTCGTATGCCGCGCCCGAGGTTAAATGAAGGTATTTTTTCCTGCCTGATTTTTTTTTGCATTTTCCAAAAATTTTTCAAAAAAATTTTTAATTAATCGGCGTTTCCAAACGCTTACTATATGTGAGCATTAGTTTTTCTGCGGAGGGACAGGAAAGCACACATAAAGGAAAATACATGAGCAAGAAAGAAACCATCACTGTACAGGGAACGGAAGTAGTTTTACTTTCACACCAAAAAGAAGACTACATATCGTTGACGGATATGGCGAAGTTTAAAAATGCAGAAGCAACCGGATACGTTATTTCCAGATGGCTGAGCGCTCGTTATACTATAGAATTTATAGGGATATGGGAGAAAGTAAATAATCCGTATTTTAATGTTGTTGAATTCAACAACATTAAAAATGAAAGTGGGAGCAATGGTTTTGTACTGACTTCCAAACAATGGATCGAAAAAACCAATGCTATGGGCATAATGGCAAAACCCGGTCGCTATGGCGGCGGAACTTTTGCTCACAAAGACATTGCCTTTGAATTTGCTTCATGGGTGAGCGCAGAATTTAAGTTTTATCTTATCAAGGAATTTCAACGCCTCAAGGAAGATGAGCAGCAACGCCTTTCGCTGGAATGGGACTTCCAGCGTACGCTATCCAAAATTAATTACCGTATTCATACCGATGCCATCAAGGAAGAAATCATTCCCAAAACCGTAACCAAAGAACAGGCTTCGGTGATTTACGCCAACGAAGCCGACTTGCTGAATGTCGCCCTGTTCAGCAAAACTGCCGCGCAATGGCGTAACGAAAACATCGGCAATAAGGGAAACATCCGTGACCTTGCTACTTTGGAACAGTTGGTCGTCCTCTCGAACATGGAAAGCATCAACGCCCTGTTGATACGGCAGGGACTAGTGCAGGGCGAACGCTTGGTGCAACTCAACCATGTTGCTATCACGCAGATGAAGTCGCTGTTGAACAATCAAAATCTGACTAAACGATTGAAATAATTCCAGATATAAAAGGTTGCGCAGGCGGCAAAAAAAGATGTAACCATTGAATCACGGCGTTTACTTACCTCTCAGAATAAGTTTTAGAGGTAATATGGACTACGCCGAAATTGAAAAACTGACCGTAAGAGTACAGCAGGAAAACGCCTTTGTCTCTCAAATTAAAAGCGAAATGGCAAAGGTAATCATTGGTCAGGAACATCTTATAGACTGCATTATTGTTTCCTTTATTTCAGGAGGGCACATCCTCCTTGAAGGGCTTCCCGGGTTGGCCAAAACATTTACAGTGAGAGCCTTTGCCAAAGTAATTGATTCCGATTTCAAGAGGATTCAGTTTACGCCGGATCTCCTGCCTGCCGACCTTATAGGCACCAAAATGTTTAATCCAAGCGAGATGAATTTTTTTACCAAAAAGGGGCCTGTCTTTACCAATCTTCTTTTGGCCGATGAAATAAACCGCGCTCCGGCCAAGGTACAATCCGCCCTGCTGCAGGCCATGGAAGAGAAACAGGTAACCATAGGCGATGATACGTTCATCCTTAACAAGCCGTTCATGGTGCTCGCCACAGAGAACCCCATAGAGCAGGAGGGAACTTATCCGCTTCCGGAAGCACAGCTCGACCGTTTTTTCATGAAGGTACTCATAGATTATCCAAGCGTAAACGAGGAGCGCCAAATTCTTTCGCGCTTCGGGGATATAAGCCTCGACAAGCTCTCCGCGGTTGTTTCTCCGGAACTCATCGCGCGGCATGCTGCCCTTGTTGAATCAATCTATATAGATGAAAAGCTGATTGATTATATTGTCGCAATAGTTTCCGAAACGAGAACTCCCTCGGGCAGGGAGTTGAAAAAATACATTGATTTCGGGGCAAGCCCAAGGGCATCAATCTCGCTCATGAAAGCCGCGCGCTGTCTTGCTTTTATAAAGGGAAGAGGATTTGTGACGCCCGATGACATAAAGGAGGCGGGAGCCGATGTCCTGCGCCACCGCGTAATACTCTCATACGAGGCCGAGGCCGACGGCAAAAAAGCCGATGATGTAGTGAAGATGATATTTGACTCGGTGCAGGTTCCCTGATTGATTTGCGGATTATGAAAAAACACAGCGAACAGCCGGAAGACAATTATGCCTTCCTTAAAAAAATAAAACTCAGTACAGCAAGAAAACTTGATTCATCCTTTTCCGGCGAGTACCGTTCCGCGGTTAAGGGAATGGGGCTGGTTTTTGACAGCGTCAGGGAATATCAGTATGGCGATGACGTGAGGAGTATAGACTGGAACGTGTCGGCCAGAATGAATCATCTGTATATAAAAGAATATATTGAGGAGCGCGATATATCTGTTCTGCTTATGATTGATCTTTCGGCGTCAACCGGATTCGGCCTTGCCCGCGCAAAGAAAGAAGCGGTTTTTGAACTCGCCTCTCTTTTGCTGCGCCTTGTGCAAATAAACAATGACCGCGTTTCGGTTTTGCTTTTTACCGACAGGGTTGAGAAGTTTATCAAGCCGAGAAAGGGGCGCTTTGTTTTGAGCGTTCTTGATGAAATAATAAAGTGTTCGCCCAAGGGCACGGGTACCGATATAGGTTCTGCCGTTGATTTCGCAAGGCGTGTTCTCAAAAGGCGCAGCGTAATATTTTGTGTATCTGATTTTCTTGACGAAAAGGAAAGCTATCTCCTTAAGCTTAAGCTTTTGAGGCGCAGGCACGATGTAATAGCGGTCCAGGTTTACGATCCGTTCGAGGCATCGGCGAACTTTTCCGGTTTAATGGAATTCATTGATCTTGAAACAGGAGAGACGTTTTTGTCTGATGCTGTTCCCGGCAAAAACACGTTTCCGTTTATGCAGGAGTTATCTTCAATAATCATACGTACAGATGAGCCGGTTGAACTTCCTGTTCTTAAATTTTTTGAGCGCCGAGGCAAAATGAAAGCGGGAAGATCATAGCATGACCGAATTTTTTTTTGTGCTGTTAACTTTTTTTCTCGCAAGCGCTGGAGAAAGCAATGACTTTCTTAAAATAGAAGGCAAAGTCAACCGGACAACGGTTACAGCCGGTGAGACCGTTGAATATACCGTAACTGTTGCAGGTACAAATCTTGAAGATGTTGACCTAAGGCTTCCGGAAGAACGCGGCCTTTACATAAAAGATGAACCGGTTCCTGTTTATATAATCAGCTCCGCGTCAAAGGAGCCGGCCGAGGGCGCGCTTGCCGCCGCAATTAATATATCGTTTTACCGCCCCGGAACATGGCGCCTGCCCGAGCTTGAAATTTACGGCTCCGATAAAATAAGGGTTACATACAATGTTCCGGAGATAACTGTTGCGCCGTCCAATGAAAACGGAGAGTTCGCCGAGGCCGAACCTCCGTTTGAGATCGGCGGCAATTACACAAGAATTGCCTGGCTCATTGCGGGCGGTCTTTTGGCGGCCGTTGCTGTTTTTTTTATTTGGCGCTATGTTAAAAAAAAGAGAGAGAGCAGGGCTGCCTCTGCCCCTGTTAATCCATTTGACCTTTTCACGCGCGAGCTTGAGGAGATGGGAGGCGGCGCGCTCATAGATGAGGGTAAAATAGATGAGTACGCCTTTGGAATATCGGTAATATTTAGGCGTTTTTTGTCGCGCCGTTTCGGCTTTGACGCCGCCGAAATGACCACAGGTGAAATACGCTCTCATCTCTCAAAGGCTTTCCGCTCAAGCGATCACGCTCCTCTTTTGAACGAAGTAATAGCGCAGTTTGATCTATGGGATTTGTCCAAATTCGCGGAATTTACTCCGGCGGCGTCAACCATGCTTCAAAGCCACAGCAATATAATACAAACAGCCAAAAGGCTCGCGCGCGGGTGGGATGATGGAACAGTTTGAGTTTAGGCACTACCCGGCATTGCTTCTGCTTGTTCCATACGCGGCCGCCGCGCTGTTTTTTTTTCTTAGAAAAATAAATTCGCGCGGCGCCGCGGCGGCTCTTTCCTCAAGGAGCATTCTGGGCGAAAGAAAAAGTTTCAGGACACTGACATATCCGTATCTGCCTTTTCTCCGCTTTATTTCCATACTGTTGCTGATCATCGCGCTCGCAGGCCCGGGGCGAAGCCTTACTTATTCAAATGCCAAAAATACCGGACTCGATATCATGATCGCGCTTGACCTTTCGCTGTCCATGCAGGGCGAAGACTTTGAGCCCAGAAACAGGCTTGAGGTCGCGAAGAGGGCTGTAAGCGATTTTATAGCAAAGCGCGCAAATGACAGGCTGGGCCTTGTAATTTTTGCGGGCGAAGCCTACCTTCAGTGCCCGCTTACGGTTGAACACGATATTCTGCTTGAGCTTGTTGATGAAATAAATTTTGATACCATTGGTGTTGACGGCACGGCCATAGGCGACGCCTTAGCTCTCTCGGCTTCGCGCATGATGAATAATGATTCCAAGAGCAGAATCATTCTGCTCATAACGGACGGCGTGAACAACAGGGGAACCATTGACCCGTCTACCGCAGCGAAGAGCTGCAGGGAGCTTGGAATAAAAATATACAGTATAGGCATAGGCAAAGAAGGGCAGGTTCCGTATCCGGGCGGATTTTTCGGCAAGCGTTACATGCTCAACAGCTTTGATCCGTCTGTTTTGCGGGAGGCCTCGGAAATAACCGGCGGAAGATTCTTCAGGGCCGAATCGAGCGGCGTGTTTTGGGAAAACATAAACGAGATTGACACGCTTGAAAAAAGCGTTGTCAATGTGAAAACATACCGTGATTTCCGCAGCAAGTCATCCGGTTTTATCATAGCGGCAATGCTTGTTTTTTTTACGGAGATGCTGCTTAGGTCTCTTGTTTACAGAAAGGCGCCGTAGGAGGAGTCGATGAGTTTCGCCAATATGGAATACGCGGCATATATTGCAGCGCTCTCTTCGTTAGTTTTTGCCGCGCTTGTCTTTTATCTTTACCTGAAAGGCCGAGCCGCAAAAAACATATCGGCTATGCTGAGGATGTACCCGTGGAAAAGGCGCATAAAAACAGGATGCCTTCTTCTTGCCTTACCTCTCTTCGCGCTTGCCGCGCTCGGCCCCACGCGGGGCGAGCGCAGCCGGGAGGTTGAGAACGAAGGCGCCGATGTGCTTATTGCGCTTGATGTCAGCCGCAGCATGAATGCCGGCGATGTCGCGGCTACAAGGTTAGAGCGCGCGAAGAACGCCGCACGCTGGATTGCCGATTCCTTGGACGGCGGCCGCATAGGGCTTATAGTTTTTGCGGGCGAGGCCTTTCTCTTTTGCCCAATGACCGCGGACAGGGGCGCGTTCCTCATGTTTCTTGACGCGGCCGGAACCGATTCGGTGAACCTTCAGGGAACCGATATCGGCGCTGTCTTCAACGAGGCCCACCGGGTGTTTAAGAAAAAGCCGCAAAATTCAAAGATTCTTGTCCTCATTACCGATGGCGAGGATCATGAAGGGACAGCGTTTTCGGCCGTTGAAAAGTTCAAGGAGCTTGGAGTGTCGGTTTACTGTGCCGGACTCGGAGAGGATGAAGGCGCTTTTATCGCCGGCGCGGACGGGAACCCTGTCAAAACAGCAAAGAACGCTTCCTTTCTTAAAAAGCTCGCCGGCGCCGCTGGAGGAAGTTATTTTGACATATCGGAAAGTTTCTCTGGCCTGCGCGCCGTTATATCGGCCATTGATTCGCATAAAAAAAATCATTACGGTTCGCGGGTGTTAAAGGAACCCATTGAGTATTTCGCGCCGTTTATTTTGCCGCTTATTTTTCTTCTCGCGCTTGAACTTTTGCTTCCGGAGATAGCAATGACAAGCAATGCCGCGCTTCCGCCGCCGCTCCGGAAATTTTTAAAAAAATACAGGAGCGCGGAATGAAATACATACTGATTGTACTCTGCATAGCTTTGTGCGCGGGATGGATTGACCCATTCCGCGGCAAGGTATCCAAAGGCAATGAAGCGTACCATGATAAACAATATCAGCAAGCCGCGAAAAATTATAATGAGGCCGAGCCCTACGCTCCCAATGACGAGGCGCGGAAAAAACTCGCCTTTAATAAGGCCGCGGCCGATTACATGAAGGGCGATTACGAGAGCTCCATCGCCCTTTACAACGAGGCTGCGGCCTCTGATGATCCTGAAACCAAGAAGAAGGCCTTTTTTAATATGGGCAACGCGTATGTAAAAATAGATAAGAAACAAGAGGCGTTTGAATCTTATATGAACGCGCTAAAGATTGATCCCGGCTATGTCAACGCGAAGAAGAATATAGAGTATCTCCTTAAAAAAGATGAAAAC
>JAITPE010000282.1 GCA_031289575.1 Spirochaetia bacterium
TATTCTTTATATGTTCATTTATCGTTGACTTTGATTTATTAAAAAGAATCGACATTTGGTCTTGCGTCAGCCAAACCGTTTCATCTTCCAAACGGACATCAATCTTGATATTGCCGTTATGAGTTTCGTATATAAGTATTTCGCCTGTGTTCATTTCAACCCCTATTCCCAAAATTTATAGAAGTGATGCAGCGGCCCGTGTCCCTGCCCCAGCTTGTAGGCGCTGCCCGCGCGCAGCGCCCCGTCTATATACTTCTTTGCCAAGGCAACCGATTCCCCAAGGCTTTTGCCCTTGCCCAAATAAGAGGCTATCGCGGATGATAAAACACATCCGGTTCCATGCGTATTTTGTGTATCAACACGGGCCGACTTAAAATATGAAAAGCCTGATGACGGATCGTACATGACATCCGTAATTTCGCTCGAGTCTATGTGCCCCGCCTTTACAAGAACAGCCGAACCGGACATGGCCGATATTTCCCTTGCCGCGTCATCTAATTCATCTTGACGCTTTATTTCACGGCCGAGTATGGCCGATGCCTCGGTAATATTGGGTGTGATGAGGACTGCTAACGGAAAGAGGTTTTTGATGAGGCTCTCCAGCGCGTCTTTTTCAAGAAGAACAGAGCCGGATGTGGAAACCATTACAGGGTCGACAACAAGTTTGCCGGCGCCGCAGCGCCGCAGGGCGTCTGCGGCGCCGGCAACAGTTTCTGCGGAGTAAAACATTCCTGTTTTTACGGCATCGGCGCCGATGTCTTCATAAACCGCAAGTATCTGCGCGCTCACAATATCCGGAGGCAAGGGATGAATCGCGCTTACTCCAAGGGTATTTTGAACCGTGACGGCTGTTACCGCCGTTTCGGCGTAACAGCCGCAGGCCGAGATGGTTTTTATGTCGGCCTGGATTCCGGCGCCGCCGCCGGAATCGGAACCGGCGACGCTGAGTATTCGGCAGTACTTTTTCATGCGGTCTTTCACCGGAAATGCCGGAACGGCTTTCCGGTGAAAGCGGTCTCCTTTCCGTTTTGGAGAAAACGTATTTTTCCGCCGCCGGACATCATAGGTTCAATTCCGCCTATGGGGAAAAGGGGGCGGCCGAATGCTTCAAAAAATTTTTCGCTTGTGCCTGCAAATTCATCCTTGGCTACGGTCAAAAGAAGGCAATAGTCCTCTCCGCCGTTCAGTGCGAGATCAAGGCTGTCCCAGCCGTGCCTTTCCGCGCAGCGCTTGAGCTGCGCGGAAAGGGGTATTGCCTCAAGGTTCAGGAAGGCGGCCGCCCCTGATGCCGCCAGTATATGTTCCAGGTCGGATACAAGTCCGTCGGATATGTCCATCATCGCGCCGGCGCCTCGGCGCGATGCTAACCATTTTCCGGCTGCTATTTCGGGGTACGGCTCATAGTGGCGCTTGAGCAAAAAATCCTCGTCGGCGCCTGTTTCAATATCAGACTGTAAAACAAGAAAGCCGCCACCTGAATCGCCCAAGTTTGATGTACAGCAGATGATGTCTCCGGCACGCGCCATGGAACGCCTGCGTATGGCCTCGTTGCGCGCAAAACCTATTACAGTGACGCTTACGCAAATATGGGGAGACGCGGTTGTGTCGCCGCCGCACAGGGGAACGTTTTCCTTTAGAGAGAGCGCCTTGTAGCCGGCGGTGAAGCTGTCGAGCCAGTCCATGGAGATGTCTTTCGGCAGGCCGACTGAAAGAAAAGACGCCATTGGCTCGGCTCCCATGGCGGCTATGTCGCTCAAGTTGACGGCAAGGGATTTAATGCCTAAGCTGTAGGGCGGGATTTTGTTTCTGTAAAAGTGATGATTCTCAATGAGCAAATCTGTGCTTACGGCGTATGACTCCTGCGCGCTTTTGGGAAAAAGCGCGCAGTCATCGCCTATGCCTGTAAATCCCCGCGGCAGGAGTTCCGCGAAGGAGGATGACAGGCGCTCTATAAAAGCAAACTCGCTTATATCGGATATATTCATAAAGATGCCTGATTCATTCGCGGCATGAAATCATTCTGGATTCCGCAGCAGCAGATAAAAGCGGAAAAGCGCCGCCGGCCCTTCTCCGCTTTGTGTTTCTAATACTGCATACCTGCAAAGCGCTTGTACGATGTGTATCTCCATTTCGCGTTGGATTCCGCTTCTTTGAAAAGTTCCTCCGCGGTTTCGGGAAATTCCTTCTTGAGCGAGCTGTAGCGCACCTCTCCGTTCAGGAAGCTCTGGAACTTGCTCCAATCGGGCTCGTTTGAATCAAGCGTAAATGGATTCTTGCCCTCTTTTTCAAGAAGAGGATTATACCTCCACAGGTGCCAGTAGCCGCATTCAACCGCGAGCTTTGTTTCGTACTGGCTCTTGCCCATGCCTATTCCCATTCCATGATTGATGCACGGAGCGTAAGCTATAACAATTGAGGGTCCCGGGTACGCCTCCGCCTCCTGGATTGCCCTCATGAGCTGCTGTTGGTTTGCTCCCATGGCAACCTGGGCAACATATATGTACCCGTAGAACATGCACATTACGCCGAGGTCCTTCTTCCTGATTTTTTTTCCGGAAGCGGCAAACTTTGCGACGGCCGCGGCAGGCGTCGCCTTGGATGACTGCCCTCCCGTATTTGAGTACACCTCGGTATCGAGCACCAGAATGTTTATATCATCCCCCGAAGCCAGAACATGATCCAACCCGCCGTATCCTATATCGTAGGCCCAGCCGTCACCCCCGACAGCCCAGACCGATCTCTTGGCAAGGTACTGCTTGAGAGCGAGCATCTCTTTCGCGCCGGGCGCCGATTCCTTTTCGAGCAGCGGAATCAGCTTATCGGCCGCTGCTTGAGACGCGCTCCCATTGTTTCTATCGGCGAGCCATTCCGCGAGCGCGTCCTTCGCCGCGGGGCTCACCTCTTTCATGCAGCCTTCGGCAAAGCGCGCCAAACGGTCCTGCATTGTTTTTGCCGCGAGAGCCATTCCGTAACCGAACTCGGCTCCATCCTCAAAGAGCGAACTTGCCCAGGCCGGCCCTCTGCCGTCCTTGTTTGTACAGTAAGGCGTCGATGGAGCGGAGGCCGAAAAGATTGACGAGCAGCCGGTCGCGTTGGCAACCATCATTCTCTCGCCGTAAAGCGGAGTGAGCAGTTTAATGTACGGTGACTCTCCGCAGCCGGAACATGCGCCCGAGAATTCAAAGAGAGGCTGCGAGAACTGGCTTCCCTTGACTGTATTTCTTCCAAAAAGGTGATTCTTGTATGTTACTTTACTGTTGAAGTACTCCCACCTTGTAGATTCGGCCAACTGTGTTTCAAGAGGTTTCATTACAAGGGACTTTTCATTTGACGAACAAATATCAGCGCAGTTGCCGCACCCATTGCAGTCGAGCGGGCTTATTTGTATCCTAAATTTGTAGCCCTTGCCTGCCTTTCCTATGGCGTCGAGCATGGCCGTTCCTTCGGGCGCGCCGGATGCTTCTTTTTCATCAACAAGGAACGGCCTTATGGCCGCGTGCGGACACACAAAGGCGCACTGATTACATTGCGTACAATGTTCCGCTATCCAGAAGGGGATAGTTGAAGCAACCCCTCTTTTTTCATAGGCCGATGTTCCCTGCGGAAATGTACCGTCCGGGTAATCGAGAAAGGCGCTTACAGGCAGCAGGTCGCCGTCCTGACGGTTCATGGGATCGGCTATGTTCTTGATGAAATCCGGCACATCGGTACGCACAGGGTCGTGCGGGTCGACGCTATTCCATTCGGACGGAATTTTTATTTCCTCAAGTCCGTCTCCTCCGCGGTCAACGGCCGCGTAGTTCATGTTTATAATCTTGTCGCCCTTTTTACCGTATGTTTTGAGGATGGCCTCTTTCATGAGTTTTACGGCGTCATCGTATGGGATTACATTCGCGAGTTTAAAGAAGGCGGCCTGCATGATTGAGTTCGTCCTGTTGCCCAAGCCTATTTCCTCGGCAATTTTCGACGCGTTTATGATGTAGAACTTACATTCCTTATCGGCGAGCTGTCTTTTCAGTTTGTTGGGCAATCGCTTCTTTGTCTCCTCGGCATCCCATACGCTGTTGAAGAGGAATGTGCCGCCCTTCTTTATTCCCTGAAGCATGTCGTACTGCGTTATGTATGATGGGACATGGCAGGCCACAAAATCGGGCGTTGTTATGAGATAGGTTGATTTTATCGGCGCGTTCCCAAAACGCAGATGCGATATTGTTATGCCTCCGGACTTTTTGGAATCGTAGGCGAAATAGGCCTGCGCGAACATACCGGTATTGTCGCCTATAATCTTGATGGAGTTCTTGTTGGCGCCTACGGTTCCGTCCGCTCCGAGTCCGTAGAATTTGCCTTCAAAGGTTCCCGGCGGAACAACAGTAATATCATCCCCCATAGGAAGCGATGTATGGGTAACATCATCCACTATGCCTATGGTGAAATGATTCTTTGGAACAGATTGTTTCAGATTATCGAAAACGGCTGTTATTTGAGCCGGAGTTGTATTTTTTGAGGCAAGGCCGTAGCGTCCTCCGACTATTACCGGCGCGTTCGGCTTTCCGTAAAAGAGCTCAACGACATCAAGATAAAGCGGATCGCCGCCGGCTCCGGACTCCTTCGTTCTGTCGAGCACGGCTATTTTTTTTACACTCTTGGGCAAAACTTTCATGAAGTACTTTTCAGAGAAGGGCCTGTAAAGGTGCACGGATATGAGGCCGGCCTTTTCGCCCTTGGCTGTGAGGTAATCAATGGTTTCAACAGCGGTCTCGGTTACAGAACCCATGGCAACTATGAGATACTCCGCGTCCGCGGCGCCGTAGTATGTAAATGGATGATACTCGCGGCCCGTTATTTTTGTTATTTCCCGCATGTACTCTTCCACGATATCGGGAACCGCGTCATAGTACTTGTTTGCGGCTTCCCTTGTCTGGAAATAGATGTCGGGATTCTGGGCTGTTCCCCGCGTCACAGGGCTGTCGGGATGCAGAGCCTTTTTCCTGAACTCGGCGAGTTTTTTTTGGTCTATGAGCGCCTTGAGATCATCGTAATCAAGAAGCTCTATTTTTTGTATTTCGTGTGATGTTCTGAATCCGTCAAAAAAATGCATAAACGGGATGCTTGATTTTATGGCCGCGAGATGAACCACGGCCGAGAGGTCCATTACCTCCTGCACTCCGCCCGAGGCAAGCATGGCAAAGCCCGTTTGGCGGCAGGCATAGACATCGGAATGATCCCCAAAAATGGAAAGGGCCTGAACCGAGAGCGAACGGGCCGAGACATGAAACACGCCGGGCAAAAGCTCGCCGGAGATTTTATACATATTGGGAATCATGAGAAGAAGCCCTTGTGAGGCTGTAAAGGTGGTCGTCAGTACGCCCGTTTGGAGCGAGCCGTGAACGGAACCTGCGGCTCCGGCTTCGGACTGCATCTCTACAATTTTTACCTCTTCACCGAAGATATTTTTGCGGCCGTGAGCGGCCCATTCATCGACCTCTTCGGCCATTGGAGAAGATGGAGTTATCGGATAAATAGCAGCAAGCTCTGTAAAGGCGTAAGCCACATGAGCGGCGGCAACATTACCGTCAATGGATTTCATTTTCTTAGCAGACATTTACGCACTCCTTGTATGTCAATTTTGTTAGTTTTTTGTTAGAACGGGAATAACCTTATAAAGCATTCACGGACAGAATGTCAACGATATTTTAATATAACCGGCAGGGAAATTTAGTGCCTGTTTTTCAAAAAGCATTGTTCGTCAGAAGGTATTTTTCTTAATAATCTTTTTTGCGCAGCTTTTTGAGCCCCTCTATTTGCTGCATCAAATAATCCTGAAAATCGGGCGGGAGTTCCTGAAAAATACTTATCAATTTTTCAAGCTTGAGGTCTGGACTTTTATCAAACATAGCGCCTTCCCCGACTTTGAGAAAGCGCTCATTTACTCCATATATTACAGCAATCAGCTTAATAATGCGCTCATTGACCCGCCGGTTGCCGAGTTCTATCTCGGCATAATGTCCGGCTGTTAAAAAAATACCCTCGCAAAATTTTGCCTGTGATAAACGCAAAGCCGTGCGAATCTGCTTAATGCGGGCATTTATGTTTACATCACCAGTTTTACCAGTATCTTTATTATTTTTGGCAGCCATGTTTTCCTCTTATGTTTTACCATATCTATAATCATATTTATAATGACAGCTCGAAAGCAAGTTAATTTTTTTTAAATAAGAGAATTTTTTTGTATTATAATGCTTGACATTAATCTTAAAGAAGTGCTATATTGACTCTTAAAGAGGCTATAAGTATATGGAAACGGTTAAAAAAAGCACTGATTTGGGCAATCAGAAACTTCAAAAGATTTGCGCCCAATTTGCGGCATTGGCCGAGTGCGAAAAAGAATCTGTATTAAAGATTGCAAAAGCGCTTCTTTTTGCCGTGCGCAAAGGCAAAAAGTAATACGGATTATGAACAAAGCAAAAGAAACCGACGCTCGGTTTAAAAACCGGTATAAAGATCACCCGTTCCTTTCTTTGGATACACTTGACAAAAAGGAAGAGACTGATTTTCTTACTGAGATTAGAACAAAACTAAAAGATGTCCGCACGGATCTCAAAATAACCCAGAGAGAATTCGGAGAAACCACCGGCATTGATAAGCGCTATATTGCCAAGGTTGAAGGTGGATCGCAGAATCCTTCTTTTAAGTTTTTGCGCAACATATCAATCAAATATAAATTGTCTCTCGATTGGCTCCTCTACGGAATAGGCCAAAAGAATATTACCAATGACGGCGATCATAACGAAGAACTCTATCTCTTTAAAAAGCTTCTCGATAGGGCATCACCTGAAGATATTGAAGTCATAATGACAATGATTAAAAAGATTGTTTAGGCAAAAATAAAAACTAACTATCATTCCCTACAGCTCAAACTCCAATCCCTCGTAGGCAAGCTCCACTGTAATATCTTTAAAGC
>JAITPE010000283.1 GCA_031289575.1 Spirochaetia bacterium
TGCGTTTTTTCAGCGAGCGCGGGGTTGCCGTGCATTTTGTCGACCTCAATGTAAAGGCAATATCAAAGGGAGAGCTTGAAAGCGTGGAACGCAGCGTTCCCCTTGAGGAACTCATGGACAAGGAGGGGCGTCTTTACGAAAAGATGAACCTTAAATATATAAGCCATGATGTAAAAGAAAAAATTTTGGAAAACTCACTGCTTTTAAAGACGCCCCTTGTGCGTTTTTCGGGAAAGGCAACAGTAGGCTACACGCCGGATACATGGGCGGAATGGATCAAGGGGATGCAGTAAAATGCACCGCCGTCTATCCGGCCGCGGACTCAAGCGCTTCGCTTGAGTCTGCGGCCGGCCTGGCAGCAATAGGATTTATGGGCATCGCGCAATGCCCATAAATTAGACTTTCTGCGGTTCCGGATACTCAAGCCCTTTGGCGTCGATAGTCACCTTTTTCATGCGCTGGTCTTCTTTGGGCTTGTCCATGGAATTTTTAGGCATATTGACTATTTTATCCACAGTTTCCATTCCCGAAGTAACTCTTCCGAAAGCCGCGTACATTCCGTCAAGGTGGTCGGATTTGGCCGTCATTATAAAAAACTGGGAACCGGCCGAATCCGGGTTATTTGTGCGCGCCATGGAAATTACGCCGCGGTCATGAATAAGCGGATTGGTAAAGCCGTTCAGGGAAAACTCTCCCTTTATGGTATACCCCGGGCCGCCCGTTCCTGCGCCTTGGGGACAGCCGGCTTGAATCATAAAACCGGGAATTACCCTGTGGAAAATTAGTCCGTCATAGTACCCTTTACTCACAAGATTTATGAAATTATTAACGGTATTTGGGGCCGTCTCGGGATAAAGTTCAACCGTGACGGTACCTCCGTCTTCCATTTCTATTGTTACAACAGGATTTGAGTTCATGCAAAGCTCCTTCATAATATATAATAAATGCTGATTTTTAAGCCTTTCGAAAACTCCTGTCAATACATTTTTTGAAAGGAGCAGTTTATTTTTAGGGGGCGTCAGAGCCCCTGAAAATAGATTTGACAGAAAAGCAAGAATATAAATAAAATTCAATATACGAAAAGGATGTTAAAATATGAATTCGCTCAATCTATCAAAGCGGATATATTTGCAAAAGATGAAGAAAGGTGAAAAAAATATATATTATAATGATAATTATTATGACAAATATAAGTAATTGTATGGCTTGTGACAATACGACAGACAGTATTGAATCAATAAAAGTAACTGTTAAAGTTATGAAGGATTCGGCTTCCGAATATGTAACACACGAAATTAAAAAAGAGGATTGGCCGATTATCTTGAACACCATAGAAAATATGGTATATGACGAAAAACAACACAGTGAAAAAAATCCGCATGGTTACATGTTGAAAATGGCTGAACCAACGTATAAAGTTGAAATACATTATAAAGAAAATAATGCAGTGAAAACAATGCTTGTATGGGGCGGTGGACGTGTCAAGTTTAATGGAAAATGGTATCATATCAAAAATAGTTATACTCTTACCACTTTATTGGAAAATAAAACAATAACATTAAACCCCAACGAAGAAAACGATGTTGGCAAATTAACCGACTTAAAGGGATTTGATGAGCATTTTGTTTATATGTCCGATGAGAATATATTGTTGGAAAAACCCACGCTAAAGCCCTATACCGGCAAAATTACAGCAATACATAATAAAGATTATCGTGAAGAATTAAATTATGAAAACGGCTACTTATCAGGTTGGCAAGTGATATATTTTGGCGGACACTATACGACATTCAGAGTACAAAAAGCCATTAAAGCAGATAATAATGAGATTCTGGAGTATCGCAGCGATGATAATATTTTGGATATTTTTGAGTATTACAATTATTATGAAAACGGAAAACTTTGGTTTTCAAGAACCAAAGAAGGCAAAAACAACTATAAGGAAGTTTATCATTATAAAACAGGCGCGAAAGAAAAGGAAGGACATACAGAATATATGCATTTAGAAACCGATTACGGTGCTGAAATCGGAAATGAATATGTAAAAACAGGTCATTGGATACACTATCACGAAAACGGACAAATTGCTTCGGAAGGCGAATATGGCAGTGCAATCCGTTTAAACGGAGAGACAGGTTCAATCAAAATATGGAAATATTATAACGAAAAAGGGGAATTAATCGAAACAAAAGATTATGGCAGTAGAGGAGAAAAACGATAAAAAACAATATGAATATAACAAACACAATACAACGTTGCGGATGGTGTGGTACAGACCCGCTCTATGTCCAATATCACGACGAAGAATGGGGCCGTGAGGTAACCGATGATAGCAAGATGTTTGAATTTCTTGTATTGGAAAGCTCACAAGCAGGATTAAGTTGGATTACAATCCTGCGGCGGAGAGAAAACTACCGGCAGGCATTTGCCGGATTTGATGCCGCGAAAGTGGCAGCATTTACGGCAGAAGATGCGGAGCGCCTAATGCAGGATGCTGGGATTATCCGCAACCGGAAGAAGATAGAATATACTATTTCCAACGCGCGTCATTTTCTTGAAATCCAGCAAGAGTTTGGAAGTTTTTGTGATTATCTGAAATCCTTTTTGCCGGATAAGAAACCAATTATCAACCATTGGAAGACGCTCAAGGAACTTCCTGCCTCCACACCATTATCCGATACAATCAGTAAAGACATGAAAAAAAGAGGCTTTAAGTTTTTCGGCACGACGATTTGTTATGCCCATTTGCAAGCTGTCGGGTATGTTAATGATCATTTGGTTGATTGTATGTTTCATGAGCTTTAAATACCGCAACATAGACGCGATTTATCGCGTCTATGTTTAACTTTAATGAATCAGGTTGGGCAGAAAAAGAACTATCTGCGGAAAAGCAATCACCAGCAGCATTCCTACAACAAGCGCGATGATGAACGGAATCACCCCCTTGAAGATAACCTGCAGCGGTACATTTCTCGCAACACCGCTTACAACATAAACGCTTACCCCCACAGGCGGCGTGAGAACTCCTATCTGGCTGACCATTACAATTATTACGCCGAACCATATAGGGTCAAATCCGAGGTGCAGAATCACCGGGTAGAATATCGGCACGGTCAGCATGATAAGCGCCAGCGAATCAATAAAGCAGCCGCCGAGCATGTAAATAAGAATGATTATACAGATGATAGCCGTTGCCGGCAGGTTAATGGCCGATATCCATGAAGCTATATCGTACGGAATCCTTGATACGGCAAGGAAATGCCCAAACACCGTAGCGCCGGCGACGATTATCATTATCATACATGTTGTGCGTGTAGTTTCAAACAGGGATGATATAAAGCCGTCCCAGGTAAGCGTTCCGCGTACAACTGCCATAAGGATTGTAGAAAAAGCGCCGATGGCTCCGGCCTCGGTCGGGGTAAAGAAGCCGAGAAAAAGTCCGCCCAGGACGACTATGAATATCAGCAGTGTTTCAAAGACTCCCTGCAGTGATTTAAACCTTTCCTTCCATGTTGCTTTTGGGCCGGCCGGGCCGAGCTCAGGGTCAATGGTTGCCCAGATCAAAATTGTTATTACAAAGAGAAAAACGAGCAAAAGTCCCGGAATAACTCCGGCCATGAAGAGCTTGCCGATGGACTGTTCCGTAAGGATTCCGTATACTATGAAGATGACGCTCGGCGGAATCAAAATCCCAAGGCTTCCGCCGGCCGCCACGACCCCAGTCGCGAGTCCGGGCTTGTAGTTGTACCTTTTCATTTCCGGCAGAGTGGCCGCTGCCATTGTGGCGGCCGTAGCATTGGTGGAGCCGCAAACCGCGGAAAAGGCCGCGCAGGCTCCCACAGTTGCCATGGCTAACCCTCCGGGCAGATGGCCTATGAACCTGTAGGCGGTATCAAACAAACGGCTGCTTATGCCCGCGTGGAAAGCAACCTGTCCCATCAGTACAAAGAGAGGAATTACCGTAAGGTCGTGGGATGCGAACACGCTGAAGAAATCTTTTGCCAAAAGATTCAGGGCTGCGTCTCCCGTTACAATGACCCCAAATCCGGCAGCGCCTATGATTGCTATGAGAAAGCCTATAGGCATTCTGGAAAAAATTAAAACAAAGAGGGCCGCGATTCCTATTATGCCGACAAGTGTAGGTGTCATTCCGTATCCGCTCCTCGAACAGTCCGCATCGCTTCAACTACAAGGGCAAGGCAAAGAAGAAGCGAACCTAATGTTACTCCAAACACAAACGGGTAGGTGTGAATCTGCAGTGTGGGCGAAACCTCTCCGGCAGCCCTGAGCTGCGCCGCGTAAAGAAAGCTTTGCCATGAAAGCACGGCGAAAAGCGTGAAAGCCACGCAGGCGTTTATAAACTTTATCGCGCGTTTTGCGCGGCGCGGCAAATGCTGTACCAGAAAATCAACCGAGATATGCCCCTTTTGCAATGATGTGTATCCAAGTGAAAAGGAGATCGCAAGCGTACTGCAAAGGCCCACTAATTCGTAGCATCCGGTTATTGAGATCCGGAAAATTCTAAGGAATACGTCTAATGTTGTCAAAAGCATTATAAATACAATGGAAGCGGCGGCAATCCAATTGCCTATGTCTGCAATTTTGACAATGAGTTTTTCAAACTTTATCATGTTATACTCCGCAAAGCGGAATATTACTTGCTGTAGGCAGCGATCAGCTTTCTTAAATCACTCACTGCCTTGCCGCCGTCAAAGCCTTGCTTCTTCTTGGATTCATTGATATAGTCTGATATTACAGGTTCCACAGCCTTGGCCCACCGCCCGCTCTCCGCGGGAGAAAGAGTGAGTATCTCATTCCCAAGGCTCTTTGTGTATTCCTTAGCCTCGTTGTCAGCCGTGTCCCATGCTTTGCCGTGGATGTCGATCCATTCATTGCTAACATCGGTAAATACTTTTTTTATTTCATCGGGGAGCGCGTTCCATTTATTATTGTTTATGATAACAAACATGGCTGTTGTGTACCCTACGCTGGAACAGTCTGTTGTATACTTTACAACCTCGGCCTGTCTCCAGTCCTTGAGGGTTTCTATAGGCGTAAAGGTTCCTTCAACAACGCCTCTTTGCAAAGATTCATATGTGGCGCCCTGAGACATCGCAATGGGAGTTCCGCCCAGCACATCTACGACTTTTGCGCTGAGTCCGGTTGAGCGGATCTTGAGCCCCTTGAGTTCCTCAAGGGTTCTTACCGGTTTCTTTGTATGCAAAAGGCCGGGGCCGTGCGCGTGAAGGTAGAGTACCTTTACGTTTTTGAGTTCATCGGGCTGCTGTGTATTATAGTATTCATTTACAATTCTTGTCGCGGCAAATCCGTTTGGGTAGCCAAGGGGGAGGTCGGCGGCTTCCATTACCGGAAAACGCCCGCGCGTATATGAGAAGCAGGACATCCCCAGATCGGAGAGGCCTTTGACAACGCCGTCGTAACATTCATTGGCATTGGTCAGCGTTCCGCTTGGAAATATGTTGATCTTTACGGCGCCTGCGGTTCTTTTCGCTATTTCATCGGCCCAGTCCGATGCGGCTTTTGTCTGAGCGTGTGTAGGCGGAAAAAATATGCTATAGGAGAATTCATAATAATAATTTTTACCCGACTCTTTTTTACACGATACGTAAAAAACGGTCATCGCAAAAAGCATGGCAAGAAAAAGTATTGTTTTTTTCATATGAATCTCCTTTTTTATTTTATTGTTAATCCGGCTGCGCCGGTTAGTGCACAACTATAATTTGAGGCTTGAAAAGCAAGCAAATTTTGTTTTGTTATTTAATAAACACTGTAATAGAGTCTGGCGTCAACTATTTGTACTTGTCAATATGAAAAGAAAAAAGAGAAAATCTTATTTCAGGATAAAGGGATTTCGTATAACAAGCGAGTCTTCGATAACTTGTTCATTCTGCATATCTTCCGAGTAGAGCGTTTCGCATTCTGCTTCAAGGGATGATGCAAGTATCAGCGAATCCCACCATGAGTATTTGTACTTTTCCTTAAGGCGTAATGCGGATTCGATGTTTAAAAGTTTTAGCGGCGATATACTGACGGTTTGCACAATTTCCAAAATGTTTTTGGATACTTTGGCATGTGCAATTTTATTTTTTGTCATTGCTGCATAAAATTCACTCAAAATTTGTGCGCTGATAATTACATGCTTTCCTACCAATTTTTTCTCCAAAAGATCATGCGCCAAAGCATGTTTCGTTTGGTCATCAGTAATGTGTGCATATACCCAAATATTAGTATCAATAAAAACATTATCTTTCATGCAATTCTTCTTTTGAGTATATTTTGAATTC